>CANGOK010000050.1 GCA_947455285.1 Beijerinckiaceae bacterium
AGGAGTTGCAAAGCCGGGCTCGACAGGGCGCGCGCAATGGCCCATTCAGTGGCCATGCGTCCGATCAGCGACCTCCTCTTTTGCCTGCGATTCTACTCGCGGCTGCCGCTGCCGGTGTTCCGGTTCGAGGCCGCGCCCCATTCCATGGGCGAATTTGGTCGGGCGATCCGGCTTGTCCCTGTCGCGGGGCTGCTGATCGCTTTGCCAGCTGGCCTCGTTCTGGCGGGGACGGGCGCTATCCTGCCACCCGAGCTTGCCGCAGCCCTCGCGCTGGCGACGCTTGCCGCGACCACAGGCGCCATGCATGAGGATGGGCTGGCCGATGTCGCCGATGGCTTTGGCGGGGGACGCGCCATCGAGCGCAAGCTCGAGATCATGCGCGACAGCCGCATCGGGACCTTTGGCGGCGTGGCGCTCTGCCTTTCCCTTTTGGCGCGCTGGGCCGCCCTGACCGCCCTGCTGCGGATCGGGACCGCGCCCGCCCTCGTCGCCTTTCTGGGCGCAGCCGCCCTCTCCCGCTGGCTGGGCCTCTTGCCCATGACCCTGCTGCCACCCGCACGCAAGGATGGGGCGGCACATGCGGCGGTGGGGCCTGAGCCCGACGCGCTCGCCCTTGGAGGCGTGCTGGCTCTGGCCGCAGGCCTCGCGCCCTCATGGCTGGCGGGGGGCTCTCAGGGCCTCACCATCGCCGCCGTAGCCCTCGCCTGCGGAGCGGCGCTGGGGATGGTCTGGGTCTCCTGGCGACAGATCAGGGGCCAGACGGGCGATGTGGCGGGCGCAGCCCAGCAGGTCGCGGAAATCGCGTTTCTGATAACCCTCTGCGCACGGATTTGACCTATGGCGCGAATTTCGACCCCATGCGTGAGCTATTGCTGGACCGACCCTGACCACGGGCTCTGCGAGGGTTGCGGGCGCACGCGTGATGAACTCGCCAAATGGTGCTTCATCACCGAAGATGAACGCCTCGCCATCATGGCCGAACTGAAGGAACGGCTGGCGCTGGCGCTCGCCGGAAAGGCCAAGCGCAACGCGGCTCAATAGCCGAGAATGCTCACCAAGAAGCGGCTCGACACCAGCAGCAGGAAGATGCCAAAGGCCCGCTCCAGCGCGCGCTTGGGCATGGAATGGGCGAGCTTGACGCCGAGCGGCGCGGTCCAAACGCTCACCGGCGCAAAGAGCGCAAGGCCGATCAACGAGACATAACCGACGGAGCCCGGCGGCAAGCCCTCATGCGACCAGCCCGCGATCATCAGGCCGATGGCGCCCGGGATCGAGATCAGCACGCCCATGCCTGCGGAGGTCGACACCGCCTGATGGATCGGGCGGTTGTAGAAAGTCATGAACATGGAGGAGAGCTGTCCGCCGCCGATGCCCATCAGCGCTGACAGAATGCCGATGATCAGGCCATAGACCTTCATCAGGGGGCCCGATGGCAGGTCATCGCCAAGGCGCCATGAGAAGTCGCCAAGCAAGCGCGCGGCGCTGAGGCCCGCCACGAAGACGAAGACCAGCTTGAAGACGATCGCCGGGGCGAAACTGGCGAAATAGGCGCCGACGATCACGCCGACCACAGTCGGAACCGCCCAGGCGCTCAGAATGGTCATGTCGACAGACCCGCGCTTTTTGTGAGCGGTGTAGGAGCGGATCGATGTCGGGATGATGATGGCGAGCGAAGTGCCGACCGACAAAGGCGTGCTCACGGCGTCAGGCACGCCAAGAAACAGAAAGAGATCATGCAGAACCGGCACGATGACCGCACCGCCGCCCACGCCAAAGACGCCCGCCAGAACGCCTGTCAGGGCTCCGGCCGCCGCAAGCGAAACAGCGAAAATGGCGAGATCGCCGATGGACAAACCTGCGAACATGAGACCCTTCCGGTGTGATGATCCCTTGTGCGCTCAAGCTCGCGTCCGCGCAATGGGAAAAGTCTCAGGCCGCCGCAGCAGCAGGGCGCACCAGCCGCACGGCGTCGCGCAGCACCTGCGCATCAGCCCCGCGCTTGACGCCTTCGGTAGCGAGATGCCGACGCCACGCGCGGGCGCCGGGCATGCCGACGAAAAGGCCAAGCATGTGGCGGGTCATATCCGCAAGACGGAAGCCCTCGGCGAGCCGCGCCTCCACATAGGGCAGGTAGGCCTCGATGAGTTCGAAGGGTGAAGAGAGAGGCGCAGGTTCCCCGAAGAGTTCGGGATCGACCCGCAGCAGAAGATCCGTGTCGTGATAGGCGGCGCGGCCCATCATCACGCCGTCCATATGGGCGAGCTGCTCTTGCGCAGCCTCGATGGTGGCGATGCCGCCGTTGATGGCGATGGGGATCTGCGGGAAGGCGCGGCGCAGCTCGTGAACCAGTGGATAATCGAGTGGCGGCACATCGCGATTTTCCTTCGGTGACAAACCCTTGAGCCAGGCCTTGCGCGCATGGACGATCAAAGCGTCGGCGCCGGCGTCGATGACGCTTTGCGCCATGGCCCAGAGCGCCTCGCGCGGCTCCTGATCATCGACGCCGATGCGGCATTTGACAGTCACCGGCACGCGCACCACCGCTTTCATGGCCGCGACCCCCTCGCCCACGAGCTTGGGCTCACGCATGAGACAAGCTCCGAAGGCGCCGTTCTGCACGCGGTCGGAAGGACAGCCGCAGTTGAGATTGACCTCGTCATACCCAAGGTCCGCGCAAATCTTCGCGGCCTCGGCCAGCTTTGCGGGCTCAGAGCCCCCAAGCTGCACGGCCACGGGATGCTCAGCCTGATCATAGCCCAGCAGCCGCCCACGATCGCCGAAGATGACGGCGCCTGTCGTGACCATCTCCGTATAAAGCAGCGCCCGCCGCGTCATGAGCCGATGCAGGGAACGGCAATGACGGTCTGTCCAGTCCATCATAGGAGCGACGGAGAAGGTCCAGGGGTTATGCAAGATTTGGGGCTCCGGAGGCGACGGCAGTTTGAACGGTGTTTACATGTTATCAGAAGCCATCGCCAGCTTACTGGCTCCCCCTGCGCCCCACGCCAACAGCAACGCATAAGATATTGAAAAACAAATAATATTTGACGGCGATCAAAGACAGCCGCGTGGAAATGCGCGATAAACGCTGCGAACTACCATCCGTATAGGAGGAGTTGGCCATGAAATCGCTCGTCAAGACATCGCTCGCCTTTGCAGCTGGCGCGCTTGTAACTGTCGCCGCAATGCAGCTCGCCCCAAGCCCCGCCATCTCGCAGGGTGCAGGCATCGCGCCTGTTCCCCCCCAATGCACGGGATCACGCATGCAAGTGCCTACTGCGCGTGGGCTGGAATGGAAACAACTGGTGGTCTGCCCGCAGGACTGATCCTCAATTTATCGCAGCGTCTGGCGGGACCACCCGCCGGACGCTTTTGCGATGAAAGCATAGCCATGAACGCATCCAACGCGGAAAGATCCGAAGGCGCACCCGGCGCGTCGGAGGCGACGCCGGAATGCCTCGAATTTCTGGCTGAACAAATCTGGAGCCTGCGCGAACTTGTTGAAGGTCTGCGGCAGCGCGCGGACTCGACTGATTATAAAATCGCAGTCGAGGAGCTGCGCTTTGCGACTGAAGCCATCGAGCGCGCTTACAAGGACCTGCATTGCTTCGTTCAGGATCAGGAAGACTGATGCGACCAGACTGGGAGACCGCATGCGACGAGTTCTATGCGCGGCCGCACTCGCCGCATGCTTCACCGCCTCGGCCAACTCTCAGCAATCCGACTTCGCGCAACGTCCCGATGGCCATCCTCCGTCCGTGGGGCCGCTCGGCGACATGATGATCTCGATCCTAGACCGTCACGCCGTCTTGTGGATGGCCGGCGTCAGCAACAACTGGCCACTTGCGGAATATGAAGCGCGGCAATTGCAGACCCGTCTCATGGACGCGGCGCAGATCTACCGCAACATTCCCGTCGAGACGGTTTCCGCCGCGACCAAGGCGCTCGACGAACTGACCAACGCAATCACCACGAAGAACAAGGCGCAGTTCGCGCCTCGCTTTCTTCACCTCACCCGCACCTGCAATGCTTGCCACGTTTCTGCTGGCGTGGGTTTCGTGGTGATCGAAACGCCACGCACAAGTCCTTTCACCAACCAGTCTTTCGCGCCAGCGCCCAGATAGTCGTGCGACGACTTTGATTCAGCGCAAGGCGAATCCGCGCTTTTAATTCGAAGCTGTCGGCACAGTCTGGAAAGGACGGGAAAATGGCCATCAAGGATCTCTTGCTTCATATCGACACCACCGATCGCGGCGAGGGTGTGGGAGATTTCGCGCTGTCGCTGGCGACCGAAATGGGCGCGCATCTGACCGCAGCGGGCGTCGTGCTGGAAATTGTGCCGCCCGCCTCCTTCATGGGGGAATATCCCTACGACATCATGGCGGAAGCGATCGAGCAGGCTCGCCAGGCCGCCGAACAGAGCTATCAGCGCATCGCAGCCGCGGCGCCCGCGACCGTTCAAACCGAACTGGTGTTGATCCAGGCGATCGCCGGTCAGGCGCGCGAGGACTTCGGTCGTCTGGCGCGGCATTTCGATCTTTCGGTCGTCGGCCAGGGGGGCGAAGACGGCGGCGGCGATGACGAGCTGATGGCCGAGGGCGCGCTCTTCGCCTCCGGCAAGCCCGTGTTCATCGTGCCCAACATCCACAAGGGACCGGCGAAGCTCGGTAGGGCGATGGTTTGCTGGGATGGCGGAATGCATTCCGCGCGGGCGATAGCCGGCTCCATCGACCTGCTCAAGCGCGCCGGCAAGGTTGAAGTCGTGAGCATCGCCGGGCGCAACCTGCCGAACGACGAACTGCCCGGCTTCAACATCACCCGCCATCTGACGCGCCACGGCATTTCAGCCACGCTGAAGAAGCTGCCCGCAGCGCAGGATGTCGGGGAAACCCTGCTTTCCTATGCCGCAGACAGCGGCGCCGACTTCATGGTGATGGGCGCTTACGGTCATTCGCGCCTACGCGAATTCGTGCTCGGCGGCACAACCCGCACCATCCTGAATTCCATGACCATTCCTGTGCTCATGGCGCACTGATCAAATCAGTCTCCTGCGGAGCGAATTCCGCAGGAGGCCCCATTTTCACGCGCATTTGACCCGCCCCGCCTTCGCCTATGGTCTAAGCGCTTAGCCGCTGCATCACCCTTGTATTTCCCGCATGGACGCTTAGCTTCGCACTCCAGTCAGAATGGCTGATGCGCGGGAGGATTGGCAGGCGTGGCGGAGGACTTCATCCTCGAAACCAAGGGGCTCACCAAGGAGTTCGCTGGCTTCACGGCCGTGCGGGACGTGGACTTGCGCGTACGCCGGGGCTCCATCCATGCGCTCATTGGCCCCAATGGCGCGGGCAAGACCACCTGCTTCAACTTGCTGACCAAGTTTCTACAGCCGACCCGCGGGTCCATCGCCTATAATGGACGCGACATCACCTTCATGGCGCCTGCGGATGTGGCGCGCCTCGGGCTGGTGCGCTCGTTCCAGATTTCGGCGGTTTTTCCTCATCTCACAGGCATCGAGAATGTGCGCGTGGCCTTGCAACGCCGGCGTGGCGACAATTTCGACTTCTGGCGTTCCAAGCAGGTGCTCGACACCCTCAACGATCGCGCCATGGCTCTGCTTGAAGATGTGGGTCTTACGGAATTCGCGCATATCGCAGCCGTCGAAATGCCCTATGGCCGCAAGCGCGCATTAGAGATCGCGACGACGCTCGCCCTCGATCCCGAAATGATGCTGCTCGACGAACCCATGGCGGGCATGGGCCATGAGGATATCGAGAAAGTGGTGGACCTGATCCGCCGCGTGTCCGTGAACCGCACGGTGCTGATGGTCGAGCATAATCTGAATGTGGTCTCGAACCTTTCGGACACCATCACTGTGCTGACGCGCGGACAAATTCTGGCGGAAGGCGACTACGCCACCGTCTCGGCCAATCCCGAAGTGCAGCAAGCCTACCTGGGAGCCAGCCATGGATGAGGCGCGCGTGCTTCTGGATGTGAAGGGCCTGCAAGCCTGGTATGGCGAAAGCCATATCCTGCATGGCGTCGATTTTTCGGTGCGCGAAGGCGAGGTCGTGACGCTGCTTGGACGCAATGGCGCAGGCAAGACCACCACGCTGAAATCCATCATGGGCATGATCGGCAAACGCACGGGCTCAGTGCAGTTCGATGGCCAGGAAACCATCAACCTCACCTCCGACCGCATCGCGCGTCTTGGGCTCGCCATTTGTCCCGAAGAGCGCGGCATTTTCGCAAGCCTGAACGTGCTGGAAAATCTGATGCTGCCCCCGCAGGTGCGCCCCGGCGGGCTGCCCGTGGAGCAGATCTTCGAACTGTTCCCCAACCTGAAGGAACGCATCAGCAGCCAGGGCACGAAACTGTCGGGCGGCGAGCAGCAGATGCTCGCCATCGGCCGCATCCTTCGCACCGGCGCGCGCCTGCTCATGCTGGATGAGCCGACCGAAGGCCTTGCGCCCGTCATCATCGAACAGATCGGCCATACGATCGCGCGGCTGAAGCAGCAGGGCTTCACCATTCTTCTGGTGGAACAAAACTTCCGCTTCGCCTCGACCCTCGCGGATCGCTTCTATGTGATGGAGCATGGGCGCGTCATCGACGCATTCGCCAATGCGGATCTCGCCGCGAACATGGACAAGCTGCACGACTATCTGGGTGTTTGACCCCAATTTTCAGGGAGACAGAAATGAAGACATCAGTTTCAACCTTGGCGCTGGCTGCAGCGCTTTCGCTTCCCGGCGCAGCCTTCGCGCAGGACAAGAACGTCAAGATCGGCGTGCTCGACGATATGTCCGGCGTTTACGCAGACGTGGGCGGACAGGGCTCCATTCTCGCCGCTCAGATGGCCATCGAGGACTCTGGGATGGCCGCCAAGGGCTGGAAGATCGACATGATCTCCGCCGACCATCAGAACAAGCCTGACGTCGGCGTGAACATTTCCCGCCAATGGATCGATCAGGAAAAGGTCGACGGCATCTTCGGCGTGCTGACCTCGAGCGTCGCTCTGGCGGTGAACGGCGTCGCCAAGGAAAAGAACATCGTCTACATGAACTCGGGCGCCGCGGCCTCCGACCTCACCAATTCGGCCTGTTCGCCCAACACGGTCCACTGGACCTATGACACCTATCTGCTCGCCAACGGCACCGGCAAGGCTGTCGTGAAGAGCGGCGGCGACAGCTGGTTCTTCGTCACGGCGGATTACGCCTTCGGCCATGCGCTGGAGCGCGACACGACGGACGTCATCAAGGCCAATGGCGGCAAGGTGATGGGCTCCGTGCGCCATCCCCTCAACAACGCCGACTTCTCGTCCTTCCTGCTGCAGGCGCAGGCCTCCAAGGCCAAGATCGTCGGCCTCGCCAACGCGGGCGGCGACACGACCAACGCCATCAAGCAGGCTGCGGAGTTCGGCATCGTCAGCGGCGGCCAGAAGCTCGCGGCTCTGCTGCTCTTCTCGTCGGACGTCCACTCGCTCGGCCTGAAGATGGCCCAGGGCCTACAGTTCACCGAGACCTTCTATTGGGATCTCAACGATGGCACCCGCGCCTTCTCCAAGCGCTTCTCCGAGCGCATGAAGAACAAGAACCAGCCGACCATGGTGCAGGCTGGCATCTACGCCTCCATCATCCATTACCTGAAGGCTCTCGACGCCACCGGCTCGAACCCGCATGACGGTGTGAAGATGGTGGACAAGATGAAGTCCATGCCCACCGACGATGCGCTCTTCGGCAAGGGCGAGATCCAGCCGAACGGCCGCAAGATCCACCCAGGCTACCTCTTCGAAGTGAAGAAGCCCGAGGAGTCGAAGGGCCCGTGGGACTACTACAAGCTCGTCGCCACGATCCCGGCGAACGAAGCCTTCACGCCCCTCGACAAGAGCACCTGCTCGCTCCTGAAGAAATAAGACAAGCCGCCCCCTCTCCGGAGGGGGCGGTCTCTCCCGGGACCGCATTCCGATGTTCAACATCAGCACGCAAGCGCTCTTCGCCCAGCTTCTCGTGGGCCTGATCAACGGATCCTTCTATGCTCTGCTGAGCCTTGGGCTCGCGGTCATTTTCGGCATGTTGAACATCATCAATTTCGCCCATGGGGCGCTCTATATGATGGGCGCGTTCTGCGCTTATTTTCTGCTGAATGTGCTTGGCGTGAACTATTGGCTCGCGTTGATCCTCGCACCGCTGCTGATCGGTGGTCTTGGCGCAGTGCTCGAGCGCACGATGCTGCAGCGCCTTGCGGGCCTCGACCATCTCTATGGCTTGCTTCTGACCTTCGGCCTAGCACTGATCATTCAGGGCCTCTTCCAGAATTACTTTGGTTCGTCGGGCCTGCCCTACGCCATTCCGCAGCAACTGACCGGCGGACAGAACCTCGGCTTCATGTTCCTGCCGAACTATCGCGCATGGGTCGTTGTCTTCTCGCTGACTGTCTGCCTCGCGACCTGGTTCGCCATCGAGAAAACCAAGCTCGGCTCCTATCTGCGCGCCGCGACTGAAAACCCGACTCTGGTGCGCGCCTTCGGCATCAATGTGCCGCGCATGATCACGCTCACCTATGGTTTCGGCGTGGGTCTGGCGGCGCTGGCGGGCGTACTGTCCGCGCCCATCAATCAGGTTCGTCCCCTCATGGGCGCCGACCTCATCATCGTCGTCTTCGCGGTGGTCGTGATCGGCGGCATGGGCTCGATCATGGGCTCCATCGTGACCGGCTTTGCGCTGGGCATCCTCGAAGGCCTGACCAAATATTTCTATCCAGAGGCCTCCAACACCGTGGTCTTCGTCATCATGGCGATCGTGCTCATGGTCAAGCCTAACGGCCTGTTCGGGAGGGCGTGACATGACGACGACGCCGACCAAGACACTCTCCGCGGCCCCGCCGAAGCGCGACGAAACGACCGTGATCATGGCGATGATCGCCGTGCTGGCGGTTCTGCCGCTCGTGGGGGTCTATCCATACTTCGTCATGCAGGCGCTCTGCTTCGCGCTCTTCGCCTGCGCCTTCAATCTTCTGATTGGCTATGTCGGGCTACTCTCCTTCGGCCACGCCATGTTTCTTGGCACCGCCGGCTACGCCAGCGCGCACGCGGCCAAGGTCTGGGGCCTTCCGCCCGAACTGTGCATCATCTTCGGAACGGTCGCGGCGGCGGTTCTGGGCCTGCTCGTTGGCCTCATCGCCATTCGCCGTCAGGGCATCTATTTCTCGATGACCACGCTGGCGCTCGCACAGATGATGTATTTCTTCTACCTGCAGGCCAAGTTCACCCACGGCGAAGATGGCATTCAGGGCGTGCCGCGGGATCCTTTCCTCGGCTTCCTCGACATCTCCAAGCCGCTGGTGCTCTTCTATGTGGTGCTGGCGATCTTCGTCGCGGGCTTCCTGCTGATCTATCGCACCATCAATTCTCCATTCGGCGAGATCCTGAAAGCCATCCGCGAGAACGAGCCGCGCGCCATCTCGCTGGGCTATCGCACAGCCCGCTACAAACTAGCGGCTTTCGTCCTCTCAGCCGGGCTCGCAGGCCTTGCAGGCGCGACGAAGGTCATCGTCTCCCAGAACGCCTCGCTGACCGACGTGCGTTGGGAAATGTCGGGTGAGGTGGTGCTGATGACGCTCGTGGGGGGCCTTGGCACGATTTTCGGTCCCGTGGTCGGCGCCTTCGTTATCATCGCCATGCAGCAGTATCTGGCTGAATTCGGCCAGTGGGTGCTGGTGATCCAGGGCGTCATCTTCGTCGCCTGCGTGCTGGCCTTCCGCCGTGGACTCGTCGGCGAATTGGCCCAGGCCCTGAGCCGCAACCTCTGATTTTTGACCGCGGGAGTCCTTGCAGCTGCGTTGCGCTCGAATTCAACATATATAATTTGTATAAAATTTTATATCTCGTTTTTACTTTGTTATTGTGCTAATCACCCAACAATTGTGCTAATGCGCAAACAGACGAGCGGGACCCCCGCCCGGACAGTCACGAACGGACCCGCACAGGCATGTCACAGGTCATCTCCGCCAACCGGCTATCGGATGGAATCGTCGTTTTCCGCGCCTCCAATGGGGCCTGGGTCGAGCAACTGCGGGACGCCGAGATCCTGCCTGACTCGGTTGCGGTGAAAGCGGCGCTTGACCTCGTTGAACTGGATATCAAGGCCAACCATGTGATCGAGGTCGCGGCCTTCGACGTCGCCGTGAAGGGCGACCATGTGGAGCCCGTGCATCTGCGCGACAAGATCAGGGCCAAGGGCCCCACCATCCATCCCGGCCACGGCAAGCAAGCGGCGCTTTGAGCAAGGATCGTTATGTATCGTTATGACGAATTCGACGCGGCCTTCGTCGCCGACCGCCTGAACCAGTTCAGCGATCAGGTGCAGCGGCGCCTGAGCGGCGAGCTCACCGAGGAGCAGTTCCGCATTCATCGCCTGATGAATGGCGTCTATCTGCAGCTGCACGCCTACATGCTGCGCATCGCCATTCCCTATGGCACGCTGAGCCCGCGCCAATTGCGCAAGCTCGCCCATATCGCGCGCCGCTATGACAAGGGCTTCGGCCATTTCACGACGCGCCAGAACATCCAGTTCAACTGGCCCGCCCTGAAGGACATCCCGGAAATTCTGGGCGAGCTCGCCAGCGTCGAGATGCACGCTATCCAGACCTCCGGCAATTGCATCCGCAATGTCACCGCCGACCATTTCGCCGGCGCCGCCGCCGATGAGATCGAAGATCCGCGCCCCTATGCGGAGATCCTGCGTCAGTGGTCCTCGATCCATCCCGAGTTCACCTATCTGCCGCGCAAGTTCAAGCTGGCGCTGAGCGGCTCGCCCCACGACCGCGCGGCCATTCAGGTGCATGACATCGGCTATCAGCTGGTGAAGAACGACAAGGGCGAGACAGGCTTCGCCGTCTATGTCGGCGGAGGCCTCGGCCGCACGCCCATGGTCGGCCACAAGATCCGCGACTTCCTGCCGACGAAGGATCTGCTCGCCTATACGCAGGCCATCGTGCGCGTTTACAATCTCGAAGGGCGCCGCGACAACAAGTACAAGGCCCGCATCAAGATCCTCGTCCATGAAAAGGGCTTCGAGGCCATGCGCGCCGCCGTGGAGGCAGAGTTCGAGGCCGACAAGAGCGAGCTGCTCGCCCTGCCCCAGAGCGAGGTCGAACGCATCAGCGCCTATTTCGCGCCCCCAGCCCTGCCTGAGCGCGCGGCGCAATCGCAGGCGCTGGAAACTCGCCGCGCGAGCGATCACGCCTTCGCAGCCTTCGTGGACGTTAACGTCTCCAAGCACAGGCAAGCGGGTTATGGCCTGCTGACCATTTCGCTCAAGCCTATCGGCGGCATTCCCGGCGACGCGACAGCCGAGCAGATGGAGCTTGTCGCAGAGCTCGCCGAAAAATTTGGCCATGACGAAATCCGCGTCTCCCATGAGCAGAATCTCGTGCTGCCCCATGTGGCGCTCGATGATCTACCGGCCGTCTATGACGCCCTTGCGGCGCAGGGACTCGCGACCGCCAATGCGGGGCTAATCTCGGACATCATCAGCTGCCCGGGCATGGATTATTGCTCGCTGGCGACCGCGCGCTCCATTCCGGTGGCGCAGCGCATTTCCGAACGCTTCGCCGATGGGCCGCGCGCGAAGGACATCGGCGGGATGAAGATCAAGATCTCAGGCTGCATCAACGCCTGCGGTCACCACCATGTGGGCCATATCGGCATTCTCGGACTGGAACGCAAAGGCGTCGAGACCTATCAGCTGACGCTGGGCGGTTCAGGCGACGAAAGCTGCACGCTGGGCGACATCACGGGTCCCGGCTTCTCTTACGAAGATGTCGTGGACGCCATCGAGACCGTCGTGGACACCTATATTGGCCTGCGCAGCACGCCGGATGAGGACTTCCTCAGCGCCTATCGCCGCGTCGGCATGGCGCCCTTCAAGAAGGCCCTTTATGAGCGCGACAGCGGCTCGGAAATCTGACTGGACGCCATCATGCCCCTTTATAAAAATGGATCATTCGTTCAGGACCAATGGACCACGATCCCCGAAGGCGAAGCCATGTCGCCGGCGGGCCATGTGATCGTGCCGCTGACATGGTGGCAGGCGGAGCGTCAGGCTTTTGACGATTCCCATGTGCCGATCGGCGTGCGTATCGATCCGGGCATCGCAATCGACGACTTCATCGCCGACTTGTCGCGCTTCGCGCTGATCGCGCTGGTGATCCCAAAATTTCAGGATGGCCGCGCTTATTCAACGGCGCGTCTGCTGCGCGAACGCCACGGCTTCAAGGGTGAATTGCGCGCGGTCGGCGAAGTATTGATCGACCAGATCCAACCCATGCTTCGCTGCGGCTTCGACGCCTTCGAAATCACCGATCCTGTGACGCAAGCAGCGTTGGAGACGGGTCGCGTCCCCGGCGTCACCCATTTCTACCAACCCGGCGTCAATGAGGCGCCAAAGGCTGGCGCCCGCCCCTGGTTGAGGCAGGCGGGTCGCTGAAGCCTCACTGGCGCTCGCACCATCCTTGAGACAGGCGCTCATGAGCAGGCAGCCTCAAGGGAACGCCTGACTCCTGCGCAATACGGCGCTCAAGAATGAAATGAAGACCCGAAAGTATTGGCATATCGACGCCCTTCAATTGAGCGGCGAGGTTGTTCCAGTCATTGGGATGCGCGGATCCCGCAAAGCACTGCACTGACTGCGCGACATAGGAGCCGGCATCAAGACCGCGCTCACTGGCGCGCAGCCTTACTTCCTGCGCTAGGTCAGGCCCGATGGAATGAATCGCAGCTTCTGCGACCTTGGCGTGCGAGCAGGATCTGATCAATTCGGCGACCAACATGTCGCTTTCCCCTTTGACGTTAAATGCACGAAAACGCGGAGGGATCTCATATGATCAGGCGCTCATCGCGAGGACTGTGTCCTGCGTCAGCGCATGGATGAAATCCTGCCGCCATCTATGAACGTCGTAGCCTTTCAAATGTTGCAGCATCGGCTCGAATCTTGCGATCCTTTCTTCGAGCGGCATTTCAAACGCCGCTTTCAATGAATGAACGACGCCGTCGATATCATAGGGATTAACCAGCAAAGCGCCGCGTAATTCTCGCGAAGACCCGGCAAAACGCGAGAGCACAAGCACCCCCGGATCCCGCGGATCTTGCGACGCGATATATTCCTTGGACACGAGATTCATGCCATCTCGCAATGGCGTCACGATGCCGACTTTGGCCGCACGATAGAGATGGGCGAGGGTAGCGCGGCCAATTGATTTGTTGATGTAACGAACCGGCGCCCAGTCAATATCGCCAAACCGTCCATTGACGCGTCCCGCAGCTTCGGCCACCTCGCGATTGATCTCCGCATATTCTGGAATTGCCTCGCGCGTCGTGGGCGCGATCTGCAGAGCGGTGAAGCGGTTGTGGTATTCGGGATAGAGTTCCAGAAATCGGCCGATTGCTTCGATGCGCTGAGGAATGCCTTTGGAATAATCGAGCCGGTCTACGCTGAGGGCGAGGGCCCGCCCTTGCAGAGATGACTCAAGCCGCCGTGCGATAGGCGACGCAGGCGCCTCAGCGAAATGAATGAATTCTTTCGTATCAATGCTGATGGGAAAGACGCCTAACCGACAAGAACGCCCGAACGCCTCGACCATGACATCCTCTACATTGACGTTCATTTCCTCCTTCAGATAGGCGATGAAATTATCCATGAAGGGCTTCGTCTGAAAACCCACGAGATCATAGTTGATGAGATTCACCGCAAGCCGGGAATGGTTGGGAAGAATGGTGAAGAGTTCAGGCGCCGGCCATGGAATGTGCAGAAAAAAGCCGATCAGGTTTTTAACGCCCCGCGCGCGCAGGTCCGAAGCCAGCGGAATGAGATGATAATCATGCACCCAGATGATGTCGTCCGGACGCAACATGGGCGCCAGGACGCGCGCGAATATCTGGTTGACGCGATAATAACCAGCCATCTCACGACGTGCGAATTCCGTCAGACCTGGACGATGGTGAAACAACGGCCACAAGGCGCGATTAGCGAAGCCGTTGTAATATTCTTCAGCATCGCGCCGCGTTAAATCGACCGTGACATAATCAACATTGTTCCAGCGCGTCGTCGCAACCTTTGGCTCCGCGTCAGAGCCATCCTGCGTCTCGCCGCTCCAGCCAAGCCAGATGCCGCCGCGGCGCTCCAACGCGTCTCGCACAGCGACGCTCAGGCCTCCTGACGTATAGCGGTCGCCCGGCTTTGGAACGCGGTTTGAAACTGCGATGAGTCTCGGCACGGCCTCCCTCTCTTTTATCTCATATGATCAGAACGCATCCCGCCAAGGCCGAGACAATTTCATAGCCGAACGCACCAACCCCACGAGCGAATAGGTCTGGGGGAAGTTGCCCCAAAGTTCGCCTGTGCCCACATGCAACCCCTCGGAGAGA
>CANGOK010000051.1 GCA_947455285.1 Beijerinckiaceae bacterium
AGTGGCCTGCGCGAGATATTCGCGCTCGGGATGGTCCATGCCGCGACCGCTCTCCCAGACGAAGTGGCGAAGGCCGCCCATCAGATGGTGGAACAGGGACCAGGTGAAACCAAACAGCACGAGGCGACCGAACGGCGAACTCATGAACCACGCCGCGGTCTCGAAGCTCTTGGCGTCGGTCGCGGCGGCGATCAGCCACCATGCCAGAAGCAGCGTGCCCGCATAGAGCGCGGCGCCCGTGATTCGATGGGTGATCGACATCATCATGGTGAGCATCGGGCGATAAATGCTCAGATGCGGGGATAGCGGCCGGTTCTGCGCCATCGGGTGTCCCTCTGTGACGAAATGCCCGGTCTCACTAATGGAAGTTGAGCATTCGCGCAACGCTTGCGCTGCGGTGGAGCGCTATTTACCCGGCGGGAGGCCTGCCAAGAGCCCCCGACAGGAGCTTCACGGCATCCTCCGATGCCCAATCGGCGGGGCCTGGCATGACGCCGAGCTCGCAGCCCTCGGGGTCGATGAGGATGGTGGTGGGAAGGCCCACGACCTTGCCCGCTTTCTTCAGAGTTTGAAAAATATCGGCTTTCTGATCCGAGTAAAAGCCAAGTTTTTCCACCCCGGCCTCCTTCAGGAAGGTCTGGCGGCGCTCGAGGCGGGTCGTGTCGATATTGACCGCCACGACCTCGAAATCACGCCCGCCGAGCTCGGCCTGCAGCCTGTCGAGGGAGGGCATTTCCTCCCGGCAGGGGACGCACCAGGTCGCCCAGAGGTTCAATAGTATGGTGCGGCCTTTGAACGCAGCGAGCGTCACCTGCTGCCCATCCGGGCCGGAAAAGGCGATGGGCGTCGCCTCGCGCGGGCGCTTGGCGAGGGAGAGTGCCGCCACCTGTCCGCGCACAAGCGGGGCCATCGCCTCGACGCGGGCTGCCGCCGCGGCGCAGGCTCCCGGCGCAGTTTCCTTGCCGGCGTGGCCGTAAATCCCGTATAGGAGCCCCGCGCCGGCGACGAGCGCGACGATCAAGACGGCCGGAAACCCGATTCTGCGAGGACTTGCTTCGTTCGACATGCCGGGACCAGAACCTCAGGGGTGTTCATGAGCAACAAGATGTGGGGCGGGCGCTTCGCCAGCGGTCCCGACGCTATCATGGAGGAGATCAACGCCTCCATCGGTTTCGACTACCGTCTCGCCGCTCAGGACATCCGCGGGTCCCGCGCCCATGTCGCCATGCTTGCGGAAGCAGGGATCGTGGGCCGCGAACATGCGCAGGCGATCGCGCGCGGTCTAGACCAGATTCAGGGGGAAATCGAGGCGGGGACCTTCGTCTTCTCCCGCTCCCTCGAAGACATCCATATGAACATCGAGTCGCGGCTCGCCGAAATCATAGGCCCGGACGCGGGGCGCCTCCACACCGCCCGCTCGCGCAACGATCAGGTCGCCGTCGATTTCCGGCTCTGGATCCGCGACACCGTCGACGACCTCGACCTCCAGATGCGCGACCTGCAGCAGGCTCTGGCCGAGCGGGCGCTGGAGAACGCCGGCGCCGTCATGCCCGGCTTCACCCATCTGCAGTCAGCCCAGCCCGTGACCTTCGGCCACCATCTGCTGGCCTATGTCGAGATGCTCTCCCGTGACCGGGGCCGTCTGGCGGACGCCCGCGAGCGGCTGAACGAATGCCCGCTAGGCGCGGCGGCGCTGGCGGGAACCTCCTTCCCCATCGACCGCGAGGCGACGGCCCGGGCGCTCGGCTTTGACCGGCCCACCGCCAATTCGCTCGACAGCGTGTCGGATCGCGACTTCGTGCTGGAAGTGCTTGGCGCAGCAGCCATTTGCGCTGTGCATCTGTCGCGCCTCGCTGAAGAAATCGTACTCTGGGTCACGCCCCAGTTCGGCTTCGTGCAGCTGTCGGACAAGTTCACCACCGGCTCCTCGATCATGCCGCAGAAGCGCAATCCTGACGCGGCCGAACTGGTGCGCGGCAAGGCGGGCCGGGTGATCGGGTCGCTGAACGGGCTCATGATCGTGATGAAGGGCCTGCCGCTGACCTATTCGAAGGATATGCAGGAGGACAAGGAAGGGGCATTCGACGCGCTCCAGTCCCTGTCGCTCTGCATCGCCGCCATGACTGGGATGATCCGCGACCTTGCACCCGACCTCAAGCGCATGAAGGCCGCTGCTGGCGCGGGTTTCTCCATCGCCACCGATCTCGCGGACTGGCTGGTGCGCGAACTCAAGATGCCCTTCCGTCAGGCCCACCATGTGACGGGCTCGCTCGTGAAGCTGGCCTCCGACCGCAAGATCGGCCTCGAAAAGCTCTCCCTCGCGGACATGCAGAGCGTAGAGCCGCAGATCACGCAGGCCGTTTTCGAAGTGCTGGGCGTCGAAAAGTCCGTGCGCAGCCGCAAGAGCTACGGCGGCACGGCCCCCGCCAATGTGCGCGCGCAGGCCAAGCGCTGGGTCGCGAAGCTCGCCAAAGAGGCGGCGAAGGCGGGGTGATTATGCGTCAAAATGTCGCATCCCAGATGCCCTTCTCCTTGTGGGGAGGATCGGTACGCGAAGCATGACGGGGTGTGGGTCGTGGGGCGCTAATCATTAGCGTCTGCGTGCAGGGCGCTCGCCTCGAAGATCTCACGACCCCCACCCCTCACCCCTCCCCACAAGGGGGAGGGGAGCGGCAAGCATTTCGCGGGATGCTCCCGCAACGGCGCTTTTGCCTCTATAGTGCAGGCAACACGGAGATCAGGCTTGTCGACCCAGACCCTCATCAGATGCGCCGCCATCGCGCTCGTCGCCTTCGGACTGAGCGGTTGTGGCCGCCGCGGCAATCTTGAATCGCCGCCCGGCGCCCCGACGACGCAGGCGCCTTCGAACCAGAACTCCATCGCCGGCGGCCTTGATGGCTCAAAGGCGCAAAAACCCGCCGGGATCTCGGCTCCCAACGAGCCCTTCATCCTCGATCCGCTTCTCTGAGCGAATAAAGACCCATGCATCATTTCGCCTATCGCAACGGCGTCCTCCATGCCGAGGACGTCTCCCTTCCCGCCATCGCGGGCGAGGTCGAAACGCCCTTCTATTGCTATTCGAGCGCGACCCTTCGCCGCCATTACGAAGTGTTCAGCGCCGCCTTTGCGGACCTGCCCGCGCTCGTCTGCTTCGCGATGAAGGCCAATTCCAATCAGGCCGTGCTGAAGACCCTCGCCGCGCTTGGCGCGGGCATGGATGTGGTGTCGGAAGGCGAGTTGCGCCGGGCGCGCGCCGCGGGCGTGCCGGGCGAGCGCATCACCTTCTCTGGCGTCGGCAAGACCGCACGCGAAATCGAACTCGCGCTCGATGAAAAGATCCTCTGCTTCAACGTCGAATCCGAGCCCGAACTGCATGCGATCTCCGCCATCGCGCAGCGCAAGGGCGTGAAGGCGCCGATCTCCATCCGCGTGAACCCGGATGTCGACGCGCGCACCCACCACAAGATTTCGACCGGCAAGTCTGAAAACAAATTCGGCATTCCGATTTCACGCGCCAGAGACGTTTACGCCGAAGCGGCGCGCCTGCCGGGCCTGCGCGTGACCGGCGTCGACATGCATATCGGCTCGCAGATCACCGACCTCGAACCTTTCGACAACGCCTTTGCGCTGCTTGCCGAATTCGTGCGCGGGCTGCGCGCTGACGGCCATGCGATCGACCATGTCGATCTCGGCGGGGGCCTTGGCATTCCCTATCGCGAGGGCGAGGACCCCGACGCCTATCATCCCGAACGCTATGCGGAAGTGGTCCGCAAGCACGCCAAGGCGCTTGGCTGCAAACTCGTCTTCGAACCCGGCCGGCTCATCGTGGGCAATGCGGGCGTGCTGATCACCAAGGTGATCTATGTGAAGCGTGGCGATGGCAAGACCTTCGTGATCGTGGACGCGGCCATGAACGATCTCGTGCGCCCCACCCTCTATGAGGCCCACCACGATGTGAAGCTCGTGAGCGAGCCCTCTGCAAACGCGCCGACTGAAAAAGCCGATGTGGTCGGCCCAGTCTGCGAGACCGGCGACTATCTGGCGCTGGCCCGCGATCTGCCCGAACTCGCGCCGGGGGATCTCATCAGCATCATGTCGGCGGGCGCCTATGGCGCCGTGCAGGCGGGCACTTACAATTCACGCCTGCTCGTGCCGGAAGTTCTGGTCAACGGCGCCGACTGGGCCGTGATCCGCCCGCGCACAAGCTATGAAGAACTGATCGGGCTCGACCGGATTCCCGCTTGGCTGGCGTAGGGCGCGATCACTAACTTCGGGGCTGGAAACCCGCGCCCGGCGTGTTACTTTGCTCGCCAGAGCCGGAGTAGCCATGAGCGTGCCCGAGTTTCCCAAAAAGCCAGCTTCACGGCTCGACCGCCTCGCGGCGCGCGCCGGATGGACGATCGTCTGGGAGCGCGTCTGGCCCGTGGCCGCGACGCTGCTGACGCTCGGCGGCTTTTTTCTCGCGATCTCCTTTCTTGGCCTGTGGCTTGAGACGCCGCGCTGGGGACGCATCCTCGGCGTTGTGATTTTCGGCTTATTGGCGCTCGCCGCGCTGGCGCCGCTCGCCTTCATGAAGAGGCCGGACCGGTCCGAGAAGCTCGCGCGCATCGACCGCGATTCCGGCCTGCCCCATCGCCCCGCGACCGCGATGGAGGATCAGCTCGCCAATGAATACGATGATCCCACCACACGGATGCTCTGGGAGCTGCATCGCCAGCGCATGGAGCGCGCCGCGCAGGCCCTCACCCTGCGCCTGCCTTCGCCAAGGCTAGCGGAACGCGACCGCTACGCCCTTCGTTCCTTCGCGCTGGTCGCGGTCGCCGCCACCGCCTTCGTGGCGGGGCCGGAGAAATACGCCCGCGTCCTCGCCGCCTTCGACTGGCGCACCGAAGGCGCGCTCTCGCAGGGCTACAGGCTCGACGCATGGGTTGATCCGCCCGGCTATACGGGCAAGCCTCCGGTGATCCTGAACCTGCGCGATGAAACCGGCGCGAAGGCAAACCGCCGTGTGCCTGCGCCCATCGGCTCGACCATCGTGGTGCGCAGCTCGCAGGGCTCGAACGTCTCGGTTGAAGTTGGCGGCGCTCTTGAAGTCGGCAAAGCCGAAGCGAAGGCGGTGAAGGCCGAGGCCAATGACTCTGAAATGCGCTGGAGCCTGAAGGGCGACGGCAAGCTCGTGCTGAAGCGCTTCGGCTCGATCATCACCACTTTCGATCTCAACGCCATTCCTGATCGCGCGCCCACCATCAGCCTCAAAGGCGAAGCAACGGCCAACAGCCGCGGGTCCCTGACGCTGGGCTACACAATCGACGACGACTATGGCGTGACCGATGCGCGCGCCGATTTCGCCAAGCCAGTCATGCGCGGCAAGGCGGTCACAGGGCGCACGCTCGTCGGAGCGCCGAAGATAGACCTCGCTTTGCCAGCGGGCTCTGGGGGCATCGGCGAGGCGCAGACGACCGCAGACCTCTCCGAACATCCTTGGGCTGGCGCGCGCGTCACCATGACGCTTTCTGCACGTGATGAAGGCGGCAATGAAGGCCTGAGCGATCCTGTCGAAGTGACCCTGCCGCAAAGGACCTTCGTCAAGCCGCTGGCGAAGGCGCTCGTTGAGCAAAGGCGCAATCTCGTGCTGGCGCCCGATGAGCGGGGCCGCGTGCTTGGCGCCATCAAGGCCCTGATGATCGCCCCTGACCAGTTTGGCGTCGCCGCTGGCGTCTATCTCGGCTTCCACAACATCGCGAACCGCTTGACCCGCGCCCGTAAGGACGTCGATCTTTTGGCGGTCGCGGATTTCATGTGGGAGATGGCGCTTCGCATCGAAGACGGCGGATTGAGCGACGCCGAACGCGAGCTGCGCGCCGCCCAGCAGCAGTTGCGCGACGCGCTCAACCGGGGCGCGCCCCAAGATGAAATCAGCAAGCTGATGGAGCAGATGCGGGCTGCGCTCGACAAATTCCTCAACGAGCTCGCCCAGCAGGCCGATCGTCAGGACCGCGAGCAGCAACCGCAAAACCGCGCCGACAACGATAGCCGCACCGTCACCCCGCAGGACCTGCAGTCCATGCTCGACCGCATCGAGGAGATGATGCGCAATGGGCAGATGGCGGAAGCCCAGCGGATGATGGAGCAGCTGCAAAACCTGCTCGAAAATCTCCAGACCGCGCGTCGCCAGCGCGGCAGCGACCCGATGGCGCGGGAGATGAACCGGGCGCTGGATGAACTCGACCAGATGACCCGCGACCAGCAGGAATTGCGCGACAACACGTTCCGGAATCAGAACGGCAAGCAGCGTCGTCAGGCCCAGAGAGGCGATCGCAAGCAGCAGGGCATGCAACAGGGTCGTCCCGGCCAGAAAGGCCAGCAGGGCGATCAGGATGATGGCGACGAGGACGAGCAGAGCGCCGACGGGCAGGACGGCCAGTCCCTGCAGCAAAGGCAGGAGGCCCTGCGCCAGCGGCTCGACCAGTTGCAGCGCCGCATGAAAGAACTCGGCATGAAGGGCGACCAGAGCCTCGACGACGCCGAGGGCGCCATGAAGGAGGCCGAAGGCGAACTCGGCAAGGGCGAGCCCGGACGCGGCAAGGCCGTGGACGCTCAGGGGCGGGCGCTGGAGGCCCTGCGCAAGGGCGCGCAGGCCATGGCCCAGCAGATGCAGCCCGGCCCCGGCGACGAGAATGGCCCCGGCGATCCCAACGGGCCCATGCGGCAGGGCCGCTCCGGCCAGTCAGACCCGCTGGGGCGCGAATCCCACGACAAGCGCGACAATTCCCGCGCCCTCTATGACCCCTTGGGAACCCCCGCCGCCCAGCGCGCCCAGAAGGTGCTTGAGGAGCTGCGCCGTCGCCTGAGCGATCCGGCGCGTCCGCGCGAAGAGCTTGATTATCTCGAGCGTCTGCTGAAGCGTTACTGATCCCTTCGCGCCATTCGCCCGTATGGGTTTGAGGCTGCGCTTGCCCGTAGGCCTATGGCTGATTAGTTGAGCGCCTTCCGGCGCCCCGGTCGGACCACAACAGGATTGTCGTCATGTCATACGCCGCCGCAAACTACCTCGTCGGCCTCGCCGTCTTCGCCGTTTTCGTCGTGCTGGCGCTGGGGCTCTTCAACATGCTGCGCGGCGGCAGCCCCAACCTCAGCCAGAAGCTGATGCGCTGGCGCGTGGGCCTTCAGTTTTGCGCGGTCGTGCTCATCATGGGCGTGATCTGGTTTCGCGGATAGGAAATATCATGGTCGTTCTGAACCGCATCTACACCCGCACCGGCGACGCCGGCGACACCGCGCTGGGCACTGGCGAGCGTCGCCCCAAGAACGATCTGCGCGTGGAGGCTTATGGCACGGTCGACGAGACCAACGCCGCCATCGGCATGGCCCGCCTTTCGACCGGGCAGGATGAAAAGCTCGACGCCATGCTGGCGCGCATCCAGAACGATCTCTTCGATCTCGGCGCCGATCTGTGCACGCCCGACACTGGCGAGAAGCTCGCCTATGAGCCCCTGCGCATCATCCAGAGCCAGGTCGAGCGGCTGGAGCGCGAGATCGACGAGCTGAACGCCTCGCTGACCCCGCTGCGCTCCTTCGTCCTTCCCGGCGGCTCGCCCGCCGCCGCCGCCCTGCATCTTGCGCGCACCATTTCGCGTCGGGCCGAGCGGCTGATGGTCGCCCTTTCGCGCACCCCGGAAGAGATCGTAAGCGCGTCCGCGCTCCAATACGTGAACCGCCTGTCGGACTTCCTCTTCGTCGCCTCGCGCTTCGCCAATCTCACTGTGGGCGGGGACGTTCTGTGGACGCCGGGCCAGAACCGCTGAATCGCGCGCCCGCACTCGCCTTAGGTCGCGTTTGACACTCCTATTGGCGGCCATTACCAAATCCGGCGAAGGTCAAGAGGAGCGTCCTCGATGAAAATTCTCGTCCCCGTGAAGAGGGTCGTCGATTACAACGTGAAAATTCGCGTCAAGAGCGATGGCTCGGGCGTTGAGCTTGCGAATGTGAAGATGTCGATGAATCCCTTCGATGAAATCGCCATCGAGGAAGCGCTGCGCTTGAAAGAAGCGGGCAAGGCGAGCGAAGTCGTCGTCGTGTCCATCGGCCCCGCGCAGGCGAGCGAAACGATCCGCACCGGCCTCGCCATGGGCGCTGACCGCGGCGTGCTGGTGAAGACCGATCAGACCGTCGAGCCTCTGGCCGTCGCCAAGATCCTTAAGGGAATCGCCGAAGCCGAACAGCCCGGCCTGATCATTCTGGGCAAGCAGGCCATCGACGACGATTGCAACCAGACGGGCCAGATGCTCGCCGCCCTGCTCGGCTGGGGTCAGGGCACTTTCGCCTCCAAGGTCGAGATGACCGAGGGAACCGTCGACGTGACCCGCGAGGTCGATGGCGGTCTGCAAACCGTGACCCTCAAGACGCCCGCCGTCGTGACCACGGACCTGCGCCTTAACGAACCGCGCTACGCCTCCCTGCCGAACATCATGAAGGCGAAGAAGAAGCCCATCGATGAGAAGACGCCCGCCGATTACGGCGTCGACGTCTCGCCGCGCCTGACGGTGCTCAAGACGTCCGAACCTGCCGGCCGCAAGGGCGGCGCGAAGGTTGGTTCGGTCGAGGAACTCGTTTCCAAACTCAAGAACGAAGCGGGGGTGCTGTGATGACGACGCTCGTTCTCGCCGATGTGGCGAAGGGAAAACTGGGCGACGCGGTCGCCAAAACGGTGGCCGCCGCTGCTGAGCTTGGTGCGCCGGTCCATGTGCTGGCCACCGGCCCCGACGCGCGCGCCGCCGCTGAAGAAGCAGCGAAGCTTGCAGGCGTCGCCAAGGTGCTGATCGCCGAAGACGCGATCTACGCCCACCAACTCGCCGAGCCTACCGCCGCCCTGATCGTGGCTCTGGCCAAGGACTATGGCGCGATCGTTTCGAGCGCGACCTCCTCGGCCAAGAACATCATGCCCCGCGTCGCGGCCCTGCTCGACGTGATGCAGATCTCCGAAATCACGAAGGTGGTTTCGCCCGACACATTCGAGCGCCCGATCTATGCGGGCAACGCCATCCAGACCGTGCAGTCGGGCGATCCCATCAAGGTCATCACCGTGCGCACCACCGCCTTCCAGGCCGCGCCTGCCACGGGCGCAGCGCCCATCGAGGCTGTCGCCGCCTCATCCGATCCCGCCCTGTCGAGCTTCAAGGGCGAGGCTTTGGCGCGCAGCGAGCGCCCCGAACTGACGGCCGCGCGGATCGTCATCTCGGGCGGCCGCGCCATGCAGACCTCGGAGAACTTCAAGACCTATATCGAGCCCGTCGCCGACAAGCTTGGCGCAGCCATGGGCGCCTCGCGCGCCGCCGTGGACGCGGGCTATGCCCCCAACGACTGGCAGGTCGGCCAGACCGGAAAAGTTGTCGCGCCGGAACTTTACATCGCGGTGGGCATTTCCGGAGCCATCCAGCATCTGGCGGGCATGAAGGACTCCAAGGTCATCGTGGCCATCAACAAGGACGAAGAGGCGCCGATCTTCCAGGTGGCCGACTACGGCCTCGTGGCGGACCTCTTCAAGGCCATGCCCGAGCTTGACGCTGAACTCGCCAAACTCAACAAATAGTTTTGCTGCGCAGATGAACGCTGGACGACGGCTGATCATCGCTTATGATCAGCCTGTCACAGAGCGGGTTGAATAAATGACGCACGAGATTCTCAAGGTCGGCGTGATCGGCGCCGGGCAGATGGGCAATGGCATCGCCCAGGTTTGCGCGCTTGCGGGCCTCGACGTTCTCATGAACGACGTTTCTCAGGACCGGCTCAATGCGGGGCTTGCGACCGTGGACGGCGCAATGGCGCGCGACGTCGCCAAGGGCCTCCTGAGCGAAGCCGACCGCAAGGTGGCGATGGCCCGCATCACCACAACGGTGAGCTTCGAAGACCTCGTCGATTGCGACCTCGTCATGGAGGCGGCCTCCGAAAACGAAGAGGTGAAGCGCAAGATCTTCACCCGCCTGTCGCCCTATCTGAAATCTGACGCCCTGATCGCGACCAACACCTCCTCGATCTCCATCACCCGTCTGGCTTCGGTAACGGATCGCCCCGAGCGCTTCATCGGCATTCATTTCATGAATCCGGTGCCGCGCATGCAGCTGGTGGAGCTGATTCGCGGCATCGCAACCGAGGACGAGACCTTCGAATCCGCCAAGACCTTCGTGGCTCGGCTCGGCAAGACCACCACGGTTTCGGAAGACTTCCCCGCCTTCATCGTCAACCGCATCCTGCTGCCGATGATCAACGAGGCGATCTACACGCTCTATGAGGGCGTGGGTTCGGTCGAGGCCATCGACACCGCCATGCGCCTTGGCGCCAACCACCCCATGGGTCCGCTGCAGCTCGCCGATTTCATCGGCCTCGACACCTGCCTCGCCATCATGCAGGCGCTGCACGAGGGATTGGCGGATTCCAAATACCGCCCCTGCCCGCTGCTGGTGAAATATGTCGAGGCGGGCTGGCTTGGCCGCAAGACGCGGCGCGGCTTCTACGATTACCGCAGCGGGACGCCGATCCCGACCCGCTGATCGCCCGGCCTTTCCCTGGAGCTTATCCTCAGCCACAATCGCCGGTTCTCCCCGGCTTGGCCGCAAAAACAGCCTTCACAATCCTGTCGCGAACCCTATAGATTATGTTCGGGAGCCCCGGTTCGCTCCGGGGCGTCATCGGCAAGAGGGCGTCCAGGTTGACGGTTCACTTCCAGCCCATGGTCCCGCCGGAGGCTTGTCCGGCGCTCGTCCTCAACGCCGACTTCCGGCCGTTGAGCTACTATCCTCTGTCTCTCTGGTCATGGCAGGACGCGATCAAGGCGGTCTTTCTCGACCGCGTGAACATCGTCTCCGAATATGACAAATGCGTGCGCAGCCCGACCTTCGAGATGCGCCTGCCATCGGTCGTTTCGCTGAAGACCTATGTGAAGCCCTCGCGCCATCCGGCATTCACCCGTTTCAACGTCTTCCTGCGCGATCGCTTCTCCTGCCAATATTGCGGCTCCCGTGAAGAGCTCACCTTCGACCATGTGACGCCCAGATCAAAGGGCGGCATGACCGTCTGGGAGAATGTCGTCGCTGCCTGTTCGCCCTGCAATCTGCGCAAGGCCGACAAGATGCCTGCGGAGGCGGGCATGTTCCCGGCGCACCATCCCTTCCAGCCCACGGTCAACGACCTGCACCAGAACGGACGGCTGTTTCCGCCGAACTATCTGCATGAGAGCTGGTTCGACTATCTCTATTGGGATTCCCCGCTCGAACCCTGAGAACACGCCCTTTGTCGAAGAGGCGCCGTAGGCGGCCGCGTGTTAGGACCTGCCTTGACTGAATTTGAAAGGAAAACTCCATGAAGCTGAATTCGAGCATGGCGGCCATCGTGACCGGCGCCGCATCGGGCCTTGGCGAAGCGACCGCGCGCATGCTGGCGGCGCAGGGCGTGAAGGTTGCGATCTTCGATCTTCAGAAAGAGCGCGGCGAGAAAGTCGCGGCCGAAATCGGCGGCGCCTTCTTCATGGCGGACGTGACCAATGAAGCTTCGATCGACGCTGCGCTCGCAGCCGCCCGCGCGGCGCATGGCGTCGAGCGCCTGCTCGTGAATTGCGCGGGCATCGCGCCGGGCAAGCGCACCGTTGCGAAGAAGCGCGATACTGGCGAACTCATCGCCCATGACATGGCGACGTTCCAGAAGACCATCGCCATCAATCTCGTCGGCACCTTCATGATGATTTCGAAATGCGCGGCGGCCATGGCGACTCTTGACGCCATCGACGCTGATGGTCAGCGCGGCGTCATCGTCAACACCTCCTCGGTGGCGGCTGAAGATGGGCAGATCGGGCAAGCCGCTTATTCCGCTTCAAAGGCGGGCGTGCTTGGCATGACGCTTCCCATCGCGCGCGATCTGTCTTCGCTTGGCATCCGCGTGATGACGATTCAGCCGGGCCTGTTCCATACGCCCATGTTCGACGCCTTCACCGATGAAGTCCGCAATTCGCTCGCCGCCAGCGTGCCCTTCCCGGTTCGCCTCGGACGTCCCGATGAATATGCGACTCTCGTGCGCATGATCTGCGAGAACGACATGCTGAATGGCGAGTCGATCCGTCTTGATGGCGCGGTGCGTCTGGCGCCCAAATAATCTAATCCGCTTCGCTCTCCTGCGGCGCGCCAAGCGGATATTCGGCCTCGATCACATATGGCCCGCCACCGACTGAATCGCGCGATGAATAAACGACAAACCGCTCGGCCATATATTGGCCGCGCGGGGGAAAGCCGCGAAGGCTTAAGTAATCGGCCATCGCCACAGAACTTGTTCCGCGCAGACGCGCCAGCGTCACATGGGGCGTGAACTTGCGCGTCTCGGGTGGCAAGCCGATGCGGCGCATGATGCGCTCATGCTCGGCCTGCAATTCCATCAGCTCTGCATTCGGCTGCACCTTGACGATGAGCGAGCGCGGCCTGTCGCCGCCAAAGAAAGACAATTCTCCAAGAGTCACTTGAACGGGCTCGCGCCGCACGCGCCACAGTTCGAGATAAACTTCGCGCGCGAGACCCTGATCGATGTCGCCGAGAAAACGCAGGGTGACGTGGAAATTCTCCGGCTCCACCCAACGCGCGCCAGTAAGGCCGCCGCGCATCATGGCGAGTTCGCGCCCGAGGGACTCAGGAACCTCAATCCCCGTGAATAATCTGGGCATCGCTTAAGCCTCCTCACGCCGTTCGAATTTGAGATGAACGATTGAAGACAATGCAGCGTTCATCCCTTCGGCAAGAGAGCCTCGACGCTCGGCAAAATGCCCCGCACGATGGCTTCGACACCCTGCGGATTAGGATGCATTCCATCAGACAGAAGCAGGGCCGCATTTCCCGCCACGCCATCGAGGAAGAAAGGATAGAGCGCCACGTTAAATTCGCGCTGGAGGTCTTCGTAGATGGCGTTGAACTTCATTTCATAATCACGGCCCATGCCGGGCGCGGCCACCATGCCCGCAAGGAGCACTGGAATTTTCTTTTCCTTGAGCCGCGTCAGGATCGTCGCCAGCGCCTTGCGGGTGATGGCGGGGTCAACGCCGCGCAACATGTCATTGGCGCCAAGCTCGACGATGACGAGATCGGCGCCGTCGCCCACCGCCCAGTCGAGACGCTCAAGCCCGCCGCTCGCAGTGTCGCCGGAGACGCCCGCATTGCTGACCTCGACCTTATGGCCCTTTTCGCGCAACACGCGCTCAAGGACTGTAGGGAAGGCGTTTTTCTGCGGCAGCAGATAGCCAGCTGAAAGAGAGTCGCCCAGCGTGACGATTCGCGTCGGGCCTTGCTGTGCTGATAGAGGCGCAGCGAAGGAGAGCATGATAACCAGAGCCCCGGCGGTTTGCAGGATGCGTGCGCCCACACCATATGCGAGGCTTGAGATCAGTCGCAGGGCGGTCTGACGAGGGGATGAGAAGAGCATGCCGAATTCCGTGCGATCCGCAGCCGCCATTTCCATGCGCGACGTTCATCTCAGTCTGGGCCGGGGCGCGGCCCGCGTCCATATCCTGAAAGGAATAAGCCTGGAAATCGGCGAAGGCGAGGCCATCGGCCTTGTGGGGCCATCGGGTTCCGGCAAATCGACCCTGCTCATGACCATGGCGGGTCTTGAGCGCCCCGATGCAGGCGAGATCGCCATTGGCGGAGAGCGAATCGATCATCTTGGCGAAGATGCGCTGGCGCGCTTTCGCGGCGAGCGGATCGGCATAGTCTTCCAGTCCTTCCACCTCGTTCCCACCATGACGGCGCTTGAGAATGTGGCGATCCCGCTGGAGCTGGCGGGGCGGACGGACGCTTTCGCCATTGCTAGAAGCGAACTCGTCAATGTGGGGCTGGGCGAACGGCTCTCCCATTACCCCGGCCAATTGTCAGGCGGCGAGCAGCAGCGCGTGGCTCTGGCGCGGGCGCTGGCGCCCAATCCACGCATTCTCGTCGCCGATGAGCCCACCGGCAATCTCGATGAGGCCTCGGGCTCGAAGATCATCGACCTCATGTTCGCGCTGAAACGCGAGCGCGGCGGCACTCTGGTGCTAGTCACCCACGACACCGGCCTCGCCACGCGCTGCGACCGGATGATTCGGCTGCGCTCTGGCCGGATCGAAGCCCCGCAACATGCGGAGGCCGTGCAGTGAAGGGGATCAGACTGGCGCTGCGTTTCGCGCTGCGCGATCTTGGCGGCGGGCTTTCGGGCTTTCGGATTTTTCTCGCCTGCATCGCGCTGGGCGTCGCCGCCATCGTGGGTGTGGGTTCGGTCTCGCGCGGCCTCTCCGATGGTCTGGCCCGTGAAAGCGGCCGCATCCTTGGCGGCGATGTCGCCTTTGCGCTCATTCACCGCGAGCTGAACGACGCCGAGC
>CANGOK010000052.1 GCA_947455285.1 Beijerinckiaceae bacterium
GGTCAGCGTCGGCGGCGCGGTAAAGGGCGCGCCCGCCATGCCCGTCGTCGCGCGAGCTTATATAATGTCCCGTCGCCAGCACATGGGCGCCGAGGTCCTTCGCCGTATCGAAGAGGTCGGCGAATTTGATGTGCTGATTGCAGGCTACGCAGGGAATGGGCGTCTCACCCGCCACATAGCTGCGCGCGAAGGGCTCGATCACCTTCTCCCGAAAGCGGGATTCATAATCGAGCACGTAATGGGGAATGCCCAGCCGCTCGGCGACCCGCCTTGCGTCGGCTATGTCCTGACCCGCGCAGCAGGCGCCCTTCCGCTTGGTCGCGGCCCCATGATCGTAGAGCTGAAGCGTGACGCCCACGACGTCATAGCCATCCCGCTTAAGCAGGGCGGCCACGACCGACGAATCCACCCCGCCCGACATGGCCACGACCACGCGCGTCTGCGCGGGCTCGCGGGCGAGGCCGAGCGAGTTGACGGGGATGGATGACTGCGAGCTCAACAGCATGGACAAGGTCATGTTCAAATCTTCAACAAAGGAGAAAGACCCAACTAGCGGCCAAATGCAACCTTGAGCTGGCCTCCTCACGCGCTCTTGCACGAAGCGTTATTTGCAAACACCCGATCAAGGGGTGATGGATCGATGGTTAAGGCAAGCTTTGCGCCTGTCCCGAAGAGGCACGCAAAAAGGCTGTTTCCTAACGAATTGGCAAGAAATGGAGCCTTTTTGGCGTTTTTTGGCGGGAGGGGCGGGAGGGGCTGTTTCAGCAAATCTTAAATGAAGGCGGCCTATGCTCACGGGGTAGTAATTGGTTAGTCGAGTAGCGAGTGCGTACCATGACTGATGCCCACCGGCCGCGAGTCAAATATGTTATTGGCCCCGACGGGAGCCCTCTGACAGTCGCTGACCTGCCCCCCACGGGCACCAAGCGGTGGGTCATTCGCCGCAAGGCCGAGGTTGTCGCCGCGGTACGCGGGGGCCTGCTTTCCCTCGAAGAGGCCTGCAGCCGCTACACCCTGACCGTCGACGAGTTCCTGAGCTGGCAGATGTCGATCGACCAGCATGGCCTCGCCGGCCTGCGCACGACGCGCATCCAGCAATACCGCCAGTAATCATCCTTTTCGGCTACGAAAAACGCGCCGGTTCGTCCGGCGCGTTTTCTTTTGCCTGCGGAAGACCGAGGTTCAGCGTCCCTCTGGCGGAGACGCCTGAACCATCGCCTTGGTAGACGTGCCGAGCTGGGAGCGCTCGAAAAGGACGATCGCGGGGATCGCCATGGCGAGCGGCAGCAAAAGATAGAATAGGCGCCATACCAACAGAGCGGCGAAGACCGCCGTGGCCGGGACGTTCGGCATGACGGCCAGAAATACGGCTTCCATGACCCCTACCCCGCCGGGAACCTGCGAAAGCAAGCCCGCCGAGAAGGACAGAAGAAAGGCGCCCATAACAATGTGGAAGCCAGGATTTCCTTCTACGGGCAAGGCGAAATAGATGATGCCCGCTGCGCCAATCAACTCCAGAGGCGCGGCCAGACATTGGCGAGCCACGACCGGCAAGCGCGGGTAGACGATCTTGAAGTCGCCGATCTTGAGCGGACGCAGCTTCAACCATGCGCCAAGCACGTAGACGAAGCAAAAGGCCAGCAGTCCCGCGCCCACGAGCCGCGCCGCGGTGTCGCCAATGGCGAAATGACGCGAGAGAGACGTGAGCGGCTCAATGATTTGCGGCTCGGCCAGCAAAACCAGACCAAGCAACATCAAAGTGCCGAAGGCGAAGGTGAAGGAGCAAAGCGCGACCAGCACCGCGATTTCCCCTGCGCTCAATCCCTTGGCAGTATAGGCGCGAAGGCGCACCATGCCGCCCGAGACGACCGACGCCCCGATATTGTGCGACAAGGCGTAGGTCACAAAAGAGCAGACGGCTATATAGAAGAATGAAATGCCCTGCTGCCGGCCTAGATGGATGAGCGCGATGCGGTCATACCAGGCGAGCGCAGCATAGGCGACAAGCGTCGAGCCGAAGGCGAGCAGATAGGCATGGGGCGGGATCACCGCCAGCTTCGCGCCAATGACGCTGGCGATCACTTTGAGATGATCCCAAAGATCGCCGGTCTGCAGCAACGCCCTGACGGCCAGATCGCTGGCAGCTTCAGCCTTCAGCTTCATATAAAGAAGCTTGACGGACATGACGACAGCGATGAGGCCGAGAATCGGCCAGATAAATTCGAGGTAACGCTTCATCCCGTCCGCTTGCCTGCCGGTTGAACCCCTTCGGCGAAGCGCCGACGGTTTCATCCCTGCACGAGCAGAGACCGGCTTGCAAGACGGATCAAGCCAAGTTCACGTTCTATTGTGAAGCGGATTAGAGGCGTGGAGCGCTGAGGCCGATCATGTCGAGGTCGGCGCGTTCGCGCAGCGGCTCGATGCGCTCGCCTTTTTCGCGACCTTCGAGGATCTGGACCTTGGCGAGCTCTTCCAGAGCTTCGGCGTGATGAGCCTTGGCCTCGACGAGCTGGGGACGCAGGTCTTCGGCGGACTGCATGAGATTGTCGCGCCGCACCCGCGCTGCACGCGCATAGGTGGAATAGGCGAAGTGGTTCATGTCCGTGACGCCGCTGCGCTGTTCCTCCAGCGCGATCTCGCGATCGAGATCACTGGCCATGCGAGCGAATTCAGCGATCATCGCCTCAATCTGCGAGACCCGGCGACGCTTTTCCTCAGCCTGAAAACGTTTCAGGCGGATCAGTGTATCCCGCGACTTCATACGCATACTCCAAGACGCATATCTAAAGACAGCCGGAGGTCCGAAGACCTCCGGATAACGATCAATCCGCGAGACGGATTCACCATGCCGCATGGAAGTTGACCGTTTCTTACCTACAGAGAGTGACGGTGAAGATTTTTGACGGCGATGGATCCGCTCGAAAGCCACGCGTTCATATCTGCGTGGCGGCGCCAGTGATTCTCTAGCCCATTAAGAAAATGCTAACCATCCAAGCGAATGCTGGAGCGATGGGGCTGCGCCTTCATTTTCACGATGGTGAAGCGATTTTGGCGAGAGCTTGATTCGAAAGAATCCGTTAGCCAACATTCTTAAAGCATTTTCTCAGGTAAATTATTTCTGTTATCTCGCCGAAATCGGCACATTTTCGGCCATTTTCATTCTTTTTGCGTTCGGGCTTGCCTGCGGGAATCAGATTTTGTTAACCATTGACTGTTAATTTTTTAACGGCGGAATTCGGCGGGTTGTTCGCCCGTCTTTTGGAACCGCCTCGCCAGACGCGGTGTCGGTCTGGCTTGTAGACGCGTTCCATAGGGCAATGGTGGGGACTGATATGCGCGTACTATTGATCGAAGATGACAGCGCTACGGCCCAGAGCATCGAATTGATGCTCAAGTCGGAGAATTTCAACGTCTATACGACGGATCTTGGCGAAGAGGGCATCGACCTCGGCAAGCTCTATGACTACGACATCATCCTTCTGGACCTGAATCTTCCGGATATGTCCGGTTATGAAGTCCTGCGCACCCTGCGCGTCGCCAAGGTGAAGACGCCCATCCTCATTCTCTCCGGTCTCGCCGGCATCGAGGACAAGGTGAAGGGTCTTGGTTTTGGCGCCGACGACTATCTGACCAAGCCCTTCCACAAGGATGAGCTTGTAGCGCGCATCCACGCCATCGTTCGCCGCTCGAAGGGCCATGCCCAGTCCGTGATCGCCACCGGCGACCTCGTCGTGAACCTCGACCAGAAGACGGTCGAAGTCAGCGGCATGCGCGTGCATCTGACCGGCAAGGAATATCAGATGCTGGAGCTGCTCTCGCTGCGCAAGGGCACGACGCTCACCAAGGAAATGTTCCTCAACCACCTCTATGGCGGGATGGACGAGCCGGAACTGAAGATCATCGACGTCTTCATCTGCAAGCTGCGCAAGAAACTCGCGAACGCTAGCCAGGGCCGCAACTATATCGAAACCGTCTGGGGCCGCGGCTATGTGCTGCGCGAACCCAACGACGCCGAAGAGCGCATCATGGCGTGAGCCCAAAAGGTCTCACCAAGAATAAAGAAACCCGCCTCGTGCGGGTTTTTTCATGTGCGCAGGCAAACAAAAAAGCCGTCGGAGACCGACGGCTTTGATGCGTTTGGGGCTGACCTTGATTACTCGGCCGCCACCTGCGCGCAACCAGCAAGGGTGCGCGACGAGATTTCGATGCAATCGGGCAGGACCGCCACATGGATGTCCATGCTGCATTCGCGCGCGATGAGGCCGGTGTAGAAAGCCTGAACGCCATGGGCGTCGACATGGTCGGTGCGCGGCTCTCCCGCGATCAGGGCGGGCACATGATCGGCGAGGCGCAGATGCGGCCCCTTGGTGTTCACAGCCAATTCGGTATTTCCATCGGCGTCGGAGATGGTCACGGTGATGACGCCGCCGCGCGGAATCGTCGCCGCCGCGATGAGGCACATGTTGAGGACCAGCTTCACCTTGTTCTTCGGCATAAGCACGCGCGGGGCGTTCCATTCAAGCTTGGTGCGATCGTCGACGAAGAGGTTGCGCGCGACCTTTTCGGCGTCGCCCGTATCGATCGAAGCGCCGGCGGAGCCAGCAGCGCCAAAGGCAAGCCGGCAGAATTGGAGCCGGGCGGACGCCGTATTGGCGCTCTTCTTGATGAGATCGAGCGCAAAATTGCGCATCTCGGGATCGCTCTCGTCTTCAAGAACTTCGAGCCCGTTCACAATGGCCCCGACGGGGCTGATCACGTCGTGGCAGACGCGCGAGCAAAGCAGCGCGGCGAGATCGAGAGGGTCCAGTGCGAATACCGACATGTGCGTCATCCGTATGAAGGGCGCTGCGCGCCACGGCCTCAAGCAAAACGCCCCCGCCCAGCGAAAGACCGGGGGATACGCCACATCTACGCAACTGAACAAACAATGGGAGAACGTGAGGAAATGATTCGACTCAATAGACTCCCAATTAACACATGGGTAATCGACTGATTCGCGCTTGTGAAGGGCTTTGTGAGTCGGCAGGCGCTCAACTGACACTTTTTTCAAGCAGAATCTGCGCTTTATGCAGGATTGCCAATGATGAGCGGATTATGCTCTGTGAACGGCATGCAACCCCACGATGGGGATGCCATGAGCCTCGACCGTGACATGGACAGCATCGCCTGTGAATTCGCGCGCATCGCCATCGCAGCCAGCGAACCTGTCATGCGGCTTTATGCACAAGGCCCAACGGCGCGGCTGAAGGCCGACCGCAGCCCCGTCACCGTGGCGGATGAAGAGGCCGAAGCCATCATCATGGAGACGCTGGCGCGCAGCTTTCCCGGCGTGCCCGTGATCGCTGAAGAGTCATGCTCGCGCGATGGCCTCCCCCTGAACGCCCCGACGGAGGCGATCTTCGTCGACCCGCTCGACGGCACGCGCGAATTTCTCGCCCGCAATGGCGAATTCACCGTCAACATCGGCCTTGTGCGAGATGGCGCTCCTGTCGCGGGCGCAGTCTATGCGCCAGCTTTCGGACGCCTGTGGTGGGGCGGCGCGAGGGCCTTTGGCGCGCATTTGGCGCATGGACAGGCCATGCCCCAGCCATCTGCGACGATGGTTCTGCGCACGCGCCCCGCGCCATCGCCTCTCGCAGCGCTTGAAAGCCGTTCGCATCTGACCCCGCAGACCGCCGGCGCCATGGCCCGGCTCGCCCCAGTCCTGGGCAGGCCTGTGGGATCGTCCATCAAGTTCTGCCTGATCGCCAACGGCGAAGCGGATATATGCCTGCGCCTCGGTCCGACCATGGAATGGGACACCGCCGCAGGAGACGCGGTGCTGCGCGCGGCCGGCGGCATGACAACCGGCCTTGATGGAAAGCCGCTTCTGTATGGCAAGGCGGATGTTGGATTTCGCAACACAGGTTATATCGCCTGGGGCGACCAGGCGATCATCCGGGATCTCAGCGAATTCAGCGCGCCCTGAGCGCGTGGCAATCCTCTGTTAACCAAAAACCACGAAGATCAGAAGGGACGGCGAAGGCGCATTTTGCGCCGCGTCGGGTCATGCGTCGCCTTGGTCAGGCCATGATTAAGGCTCAGCACTGACCTGCGCCGCAGGTAATGCTTCGGATAGGAAACCAGATGACGACTCTCTCGCGCAGGCAAGTTGTTTCCGGTCTTGCGGGCTCCACTCTCGCAACAACCGCCCTCGGGGGCCTGTCCGTTGAGGCGCTGGCGCAGTCCGGACGCCCGCAGAAATTCCAGACGCGCGAACTCATCGACAGCGGCCACCAGTTCTTCGGCTCCATTTCGCGCGGGCTGGCCCAGGTGGTGGAGACCGCCGTGCGTCGCTGGGGCCAACCCAACGCGTATATTCTCGGGCAGGAAGCCTCGGGCGCCTTCTTTGCGGGCGCGCGCTTTGGCGAAGGCAAGATGTACACCCGCAACGCGGGCGACCGAGCCGTCTACTGGCAAGGCCCTTCGCTTGGCTTCGACGCCGGCGCGGATGGCGACCGCACCATGATGCTGGTCTATAACCTGCCCTCCACGGAGGCTCTTTTCCGCCGCTATGGCGGCCTCGATGGCTCCGCCTATCTCGTCGGCGGCTTTGGCTTCACCGCCCTGACGGCGGATGAAATCGTGGTGGTTCCAATCCGGTCGGGTCTTGGCGCGCGGCTTGGCGTCAATCTGGGCTATTTGAAATTCACGCCTGAATCGACCTGGAACCCCTTCTGATCGCAAGGCGTTCAGGTGTTGCGGCCGGACTGGCGCCCTTGCTGTGGCTCGGCCGTGACATGAGCTTGTTTTGATTTAAACGGGCAAGCGTGTCATCCTTTGGAGATCCAACACGCGGTTTCGCCCTTGATTGAACAGGTTTTGATATTCGCGCTGGGGTTCCTGTTTTGCGCGCTCCTGTCGCTTTTGATCCTGCCAGCCTTCTGGCGGCGGGCCATGCGCCTGTCGATGCGCCGCCTTGAAATGCTCATGCCTCTGTCCATGGATGAGGTTCTCGCGCAGCGCGATCAATTGCGCGCGCAGGCGGCAGTCGATCAACGGCGGATCGAACAGAAACTTGAAGCCATGACGCGTGACCGCGCCCGTCACATGAGCGAGATCGGCCGCAATATCCGCATCGTCGCAGGACTTGAAGCCAGACTGGATGATCTGGCAACGACGCTTGGCGCTCGTGAAGCAGATTTGCGCGACGCATGGAGCGAACTTGGCGCTCTCCATTCGACTTCACATGATCTGACGCATCGCCTTCGCGCAGCCGAGGAGTCTAGCGCCGAACTCGGCAAGCTGCGCGAGCAGTTCGCTTTCCTGCGCATGGAAAAGGCCGCCCTCGAACTGCAGATCAGCAGCCTGCACGCTCAGGACCATGAATTGCGCCAGCGTCTCGCATCCCTGCAAGAAGAACTCGCCAGCAAAAATGCGGATGACCGGCTGGCGGCGATGATCGCAGGCGGCGCGCTGATGGAGCCTCTTTCAGCCCCTCGCGTCCAGACAGACGGCCACGCAAAAGCCAACTGAAGGCGCCGAAATTTTCAGGCGACGTTATTTCTTCGGCCTCGCCACGTTCACGCCCTTGCGCCCGAGGCGCCCCCCCGCTATACGAACTCGTCCGCGCCTCGCGCGCAGCCGCTCCGTTCGTCTATCGGTTCAGGACAGCCGCCTCTCACGCGGCAAAGGCGGGTTCGATTCCCGCACGGAGCGCCAATCAATCCTTTTTAGGAAACGGTGGCGGACTGCATCTCCCATAGTCCCGACGCCTCCGTCTCGGCCCCTTCGTCTTCGCCCAAGTCTTCCGGCTTTTTCGATGAAGTTTCGGTCGAACCAGACATCAACCGCGCCCAGGCGGCCTTCATGCCCGTGGGATCACCCCTCAGGATCGCTTCTTGCAGGGTGCGGAAGTCCGGGTTTTGAAGGAGGTTATTGGCCGCCATCGCCGAGGGGCTCGCGGCGGCGTAGGCGCGCGCGCCACCATAGGCTGCCCCCGAAAAGCCTACGGAGCCAGCTAGCTGCTGCAGATCCTCGACCATGGCCTGAAGAGCGATCCGCGCCCGCGCCTGATCGCCTGCCTGAATCGCCTGATTAAGCGCCAGCGTCGGCGAGCCCTGCGCGCTGCTCCGCGAGTTGGAGGAAACGTCTGCGTTAGAGGCTTGCGCAGTGCGCATGCCGCCCTGCGTCATGAGCTGACGGGCGAGCGCAAGATCGGCGGAGCGCAGAGCGACGCCCATTTTGCCGAGGAAGCTATCCGGACTTACCCGGCCGCCTATGGGAAGTTGACCGATGATGGCCGCATAGGCCTCGTTCGCGCCGGGCAGGTCGCCTTCATTGAGCGCCTTGGCGAGCGCGTCATAATCCTGGCGGCGCTTGCCCCATTGCGGGTCATGAGCACCAGTGGCGTAACCGCCGCCCTGTATCCTCAAGTCCATTTACGCCTCCTGTACAACTCCAGGGGCCCACGCAGCATTTTTCATGCCATGGATTAGATATGCAAAAACAATTGGTTGGCCTTGACACTCACTTTGACGACGATCGCGACTTTTTTCGTCAATGGTTGGGCCAAATGCGCTCCCCGCGCGTTAGTGGTGGGAGCGTCGCCTTTCGTCAGCCCCCCAGCCCCGGTGGCGCTCCAGCCCCGGCCGACCGACAGGACGGCCGGGGCTTGTCGCTTGACCAAAAGCTCAAACATGTTACTTTTAACACAATATATGTGATTTTTTGCGGCGTACATAATGCGAAGATTGATAAAAAAACTTGACTTCTTTCAAGATGAACGGGGCTTTCTGTCGGCCGAATTGGCCGTGGTCGTCCTTCCGTTCCTCGCCTTGGTCGTCGCCATCGTCGAAACCCACCTTGAGCAAATCTATGTGTCTCACCTGGACCGCGCGGTGCGCAGTTTCGCGGAGGATCTGCGCAGCGGCGTCGTTCTCTTGAGAGACCTGAATTCCAAACAATTGGTTGAGCAGGCGCTCAGTGCGAAGCTGTGCCCAAGAATAACGGTGCTGCCTGGGTTTGATTGCCAAAAGTTGCAGGCGCAACTTTTCAGAAGCTCCACCTGCAGCTCGGGCCCCGCGGCATCTTGTTGGCAAAGCCAATATGCCGACTTCAATCATGCCGTTCGAAATCCGCCCACCTTTGTCTCATCCTCGCCAACCTTCATCGTCGGCGGAGCGGGAGATAGCCAATATCTGACGGTCTATTATCCGTTCCGGCAAATGTCCTCGCTTTGGAACACAAGGCCCACAGCGACCGTCAATGGCGCACAGGTCTATGGGCTGCTTTCAACCGCCATGTGGGTGAACGATCCCACTATCGGCGTCTTCTGATGAGCGCCCGCATGGACGTCCTGAAACTCCGCACATCGCTCAAGGCGCTTCGCAAGTCCACAAGCGGCGCAATATTCGTAGAGTTCGCGGTGATCGCGCCGTTGCTGCTGACCATACTACTTTGCTCAAATGAACTGGTGCGATGGATGCGCGCCCGTCAGCATATGGAAGACTATGCGACGACAGTCGCCAATGACGTTTCGACCCTCGCCAGCTCCCTCACTGCGGGAACCCTGCGGGAGATGATCGAGCGCATTGGCCTCATGGCGCCGGAACTCATCGATCCCTCCCGTGACGCCTGGGACCCCACAGCCACCAATAGCGACTATCTCGGCGTCGGCATCTCGATGGTGATGATGAAGCTGACGGACAACGCCTGTCACAATAACTGCGCCTATCAAAGCAACCTGGTCTGGACATTCGGAAGCGTCCAGCGTCCCTGCGGGTCAGTCGACATTCCCCTTGGGGCCAATGTCGGCGGCCCCGTGGTGATCGTGGACGTCAAATCGAGATACAAATTCGTCTTCGACACAGGCGGACGGCTTGGTGCTGAGCCCATACTCAACACGACCGCCTATCAAGCCGTGAAGTACTGGCAATCCACCAGCCCAAGCATCTCGGCCCCAACCGTCGCTCCCAGCTCATCAGGCGAATGGAATGTCAATTTTTGCCCGTCGACCTGACCAGCAACCGGGAATTTTGAACAATGTCTCGAATTGCAATGACATTCCTTTTCCGGAAATTTCTGTTCGCCCGCAATGGCAATCTGGGGTTGATGACGGCCTTGTTGATTGCGCCGATCATAGCGGCGGCAGGTGCCGCGATCGACTTTGGCTTTGCGACGAGATCACAGGGCAAGCTTGAACAGGCGGCTCAAATCGCCTCAACCACCGCCGCAGCCGCAACGCGAAACGTTGTGAACGGCTATGCGTCACCTACGATCGCCGCCACCTCCACGCATGACGCCGAAGCGACCGCTGAAGGGCGACGCGTTGGGCTCGCCTCATTCCTCGCGCAAACAGCCCTTCTGCCTAATGTGGCGATCGATCCTTCCAGCGTCACCATGACCGTCACCCGCACAAGCAATACGATATCAGCGACTTTGAATTATCAGGCCCAACAACAAACGGTCCTGATGAAAATTTACGGAGTCAGCGCAATTAACCTGAGCGGCAAAGGTTCGAGCATCATCGGAGTGATGGACGATCCCGCAAATAATTTAAATAATAACAACACGAGTGGGTCCGATTATGTGATCAATGAGCCCTGGAGCGACGGCGGCGCAGTCGTCACAAACATGCCCACGAAGCCCGTATATAATAATTGGTATAGCGGCACGGGTGGTGGCGACAATCCACTTCTATCCAGCTCGGATTCGGTGCTTACCAATAAAGTGACCGGAGCGATAAAAGTTGGCAGCTCCACCGGCGGCGTAGCTCCGATCATTACGAAAAAGGTCTATTTTCAGACCGGTGACTATGAATTGCGCTATTGGTACAAATCAACGGTCGTTTATCCCGATTACGAACCGATTCATATCTGCGGCACTCTGGAAACAGAAATGAACTGGGTGAAATCCGGGCGCACACGCACGCTCGCTTCTGCATTCAAGTCGCCCCCAACCGCCGACGTGATCTCAACTGCGCAGACCTCCCGAGCCGGCGTTTATCTCAATCCCATCACAACAAATCCGCAATTGACGACGGCGGCGCCGCTAAGCAGCTCTTTCCCACGCCCCCCGGATTTGGCGAGCGCTACGCGCACTGACAACTCGTCGTATCGCATCGACATCTGCGCTTATTCATCTCATTGGATCGAGCGTAAAATTCCGATCACCATCACTTCGGCAGGCTATTTCTGGCTGAGTTTTCTGGCGGAACCCCCAACCAGCACGACCACTGTGAACGGCTTTTATCTGGGTCCGGTGAAACTATGTTGGAACACATGCCCCGGCCCGTCCAACGTCAATTCACCCTGGAGGCCCTATGACGTCACCACAAACAGTCCCGGCTCCCAACTCTTCAGCGATTCCTTCGATACGCCCACGAAAGTGGACGGCGATTATTTCAGTTTGACTTCAGGTTTGTTTTCCGCAGATGCAGGCTACGAAACCCCGATTGATCATTGGATCGCTTATAATAAGGTCACTCGCCAATTCTCCGCCAATAGCGCCCTGACCACGGACTATTTCGTTTACGGGACTTCCGGCCCAACGAGAGCGAGCCCCAGAGACGGCGCGCAATATCTGAGAGTAGGTAATTCCAACGGAGAATTGACCAGGAGACTGCTCTTATTGCCGGGCTATTATCGGGTAAAGGTGGCAGCCGGCAACCTGGCGGCTCCAGACCCCTGCGATTCCACCACACCAACGCCCTACGCCATTGATTTTTCCAGACAGGACTGGCTTTCCATTCAGTCGAAACCGACGCTTGCGCCGCCAGAGTTCACGAATGTCGCATCGGGCAGAGCTCCCGAAGTCAAGGGATGCGGCGTCATGTCCGATCTCGTGATCTGCTATCTCGCGACAAGCACTCAATTTTACGATTTTGTATTGGGTGGATCGACCGTCGCGTCGGTCTATGCGGTTCCCGGCACTTTATACGTGAGAATAAGGATACCAACCTACGACGCATTCTCCATCGAATATATGTCGAATAATCTGGTGGCTAATCCTGCGGAACTGCAGAGCTCATGCTCACTCAACGGCGGCCCCGCAAAGATCTACGCTGCTGCGGGCGGCGATGTTTGGCCGGGCTATACGACCAAAACCTTCGATCGCTTCAGGATAACGGCGCCGCTCCCATAATGGATTGCGAAAGGCCGGGGCTTGGTCCCCGGCCTTAATGCTTCGATTGCGGTTCAGACTGCGCCTAACGAACGACTTCGCCAGCTTATGCTGCGGGAGCGCCCGGCGCAGGCAGGGCCTCCACCTTCGCAAGGCCCGCCACCACCGCCTTCTGCACCTTCTCGAAGGCGCGCACCTCGATCTGGCGGACGCGTTCGCGGGAGATGCCGAATTCGGCGGAGAGCTCTTCCAGCGTCACGGGATCGTCGAGCAAACGGCGCGCTTCGAAGATGCGCCGCTCGCGCTCGTTGAGGGAGCCGAGCGCCTGACGCAATGCGCCCAGACGATTGTCGCTTTCCTCGCTTTCGACGAGGATCGATTCCTGGCTTGAACTGTCGTCCACCAGCCAGTCCTGCCACTCGCCGCCCTCGCCTTCCTGACGGATGGGCGCGTTAAGTGAGGCGTCGCCGCTCATGCGGCGGTTCATGTCCACCACGTCCTGCTCGCTGACGCCGAGCGAAGTCGCGATGCTCTTGACCTGATCGGGACGCAGGTCGCCTTCCTCAAGCGCGGAGATGTGGCTCTTGGCCTTGCGCAGGTTGAAGAACAACTTCTTCTGGTTCGCGGTGGTGCCCATCTTCACGAGCGACCAGGACCGCAGGATATATTCCTGAATGGCGGCACGGATCCACCACATGGCGTAGGTGGCGAGGCGGAAGCCCTTGTCGGGCTCGAACCGCTTCACCGCCTGCATGAGGCCGACGTTGCCCTCGGAGACGACCTCGCCAATCGGCAAGCCATAGCCGCGATAACCCATGGCGATCTTGGCGACGAGGCGTAGATGTGACGTGACGAGCTTCTGCGCCGCATCGCGGTCGCCGTGCTCGCGCCAGCTCTTGGCGAGCATATATTCTTCCTGCGGCTCCAGCATGGGGAACCGGCGGATCTCGGCGAGGTAGCGGGAGAGGCCACCTTCGGCGGAGACGAGAGAAAACGCAGCAGCCATTCCAACCTCCTTGGAGCCCCTGCGGGGGCGCCGGGCGCTCCGATCCCGTTGAACCACATGTCTACGAAAAGCTCGGTTCGTTGGACCATGGGGGAACTGGGCGGTTCGCCGCCGCCAGCGCATCTGCGCCGACAGCCACGCTCATATAGGGTGGCCGAACCATGGCTGAAAGAGGGCGCCAGGTCGGCGGAAACGAGAGCATATGGTTAAATTTTGTTCATCTTCGCCTGCCTGCTTAATGCAGGGTGAGACCCCACGTTCCGGAGCCTTCAGGACAGGGCCTGCGCAAGCGCGGCGAGGTCTCCGCTCAAGGGGCTTTCGAACAGCATCTCCTCGCCCGTGACGGGGTGGTCGAAGCCTAGCGAAGTCGCGTGCAGGGCCTGACGCCGCAGGGCATCCACCATGGCGCGGGCGGACTCGGGCAGCAAAGCCGTCTTCGTGCGGAAACCCTGCGCATAGAGCGGGTCGCCCAGCACGGGATGGCCGATATGGGCCATGTGGACGCGGATCTGGTGGGTGCGGCCGGTCTCGAGGCTGCAGCGCACCAGCGTCACCAAGGCCCGGCCATTGGCGTCGCGTCCGAAGCTGCGCTCCACCCGGAAATGGGTGATGGCCTCGCGACCCTTCTCCTCCGACACCACGGCCTGCTTCTCCCGGTGCCAAGGGTGGCGGCCGAGCGGCGCGTCGATCATGCCTGCGGAGCTTTCCAGATGCCCCCAGACGAAAGCGAGATAGTCCCGGGTGAGGGACAGGGTGCGCCCATGGTCAGCGAAAAGTGCGGAGAGGCCCTGATGGGCCTCGTCGGTCTTGGCGACGACGAGAAGGCCCGAGGTGTCCTTGTCGAGCCTGTGCACGATGCCCGGCCGCTTGACCCCTCCGATGCCAGACAGGCTATCGCCACAATGGGCGATGAGCGCGTTGACCAGCGTGCCAGTCTCATGACCCGCAGCCGGATGCACAACGAGCCCGGCGGGCTTGTCGATGATGATGATCGATTCGTCCTCATGGACGACATTGAGCGGAATGGCCTCGCCTGCAGGCTCGGCGGCGACGGGCTCGGGCACCACGATCTCGACGCTCTGGCCAGCA
>CANGOK010000053.1 GCA_947455285.1 Beijerinckiaceae bacterium
TTCGCTGACCGGCGTGATCGATCCCTCGGGCATGAAGTCGACCAGCGACATGCTGACGAAGTTCGATCCCGAATTGCAGGGCGCGAGCGTGGATCTTTCCAAGACCTTCGATGATCGTTTCGTGAAGAAGGCTGCGGAATTGGTGAAGTGATTTAATCGCTCACGATCAGCATTCGCAGACCCCCACCCCGTCCGCTGGCGCGGCCGACCCTCCCCCTTGTGGGGAGGGGCAGGGGTGGGGGTCGTGAGGCCCTCATCGTGAGCGCTCCTCCAAAGGAGAGCGCCCTTGCGCCGCAGATTTCATACGCTTGACGTTTTCACCGACACGCCCTTTTCGGGCAATCCGCTGGCGGTTGTGCTTGATTGCGAAGGCCTGAACGACGCGCGCATGCAGGACATCGCGCGAGAGTTCAACCTGTCTGAGACCGTCTTCGTGCTGGAGCCGCGCGATGCCTTGAATACGGCGGGGCTGCGTATTTTCACCCCCGCGCATGAACTGCCCTTCGCTGGCCATCCCACCATCGGCGCGGCGGTTTTGATCGGCGAGTTGCGGGCGTCGGAAATGCTGGGCGGGCAGGGGGTCGGGATCGCCCTCGAGGAACAGGTTGGCGTCATCTGCTGCACGGTGCGGCGCGGGCAGGGCGGGGCGTCGCAGGCGAGCTTCATTCTGCCGCGTCTACCGGGATTCATAGGCGATGCCGCCGAAGCGGGCGCGCTCGCAGCGGCGCTGGGGCTTCATGAGGTCGACATCGGCTTTGATGCTCATAAGCCCGGCGTGTGGAGCGCGGGCAATCCCTTCACCTTCGTGCCTGTGGCCTCGATGGATGCGATCAGGCGGGCGAGGCCTGACCCCGCGCTCTTCGCCTCAACCCTCGCAGGTCCGCGTCCAGCGGCGTTCCTCTACACGAAGGAAACCGTGCATGAGGGCAGCCATATCCATGCGCGCATGTTCGCGCCCGGGCTCGGCATAAGCGAAGACCCCGCGACCGGTTCGGCCGCAGCCGCCTTTGCTGGCGTTGCGGCTTTCTTCGAGCGGCCCGAAGACGGGGATCATCTGCTGGTGATCGAGCAGGGTTTTGAGATGGGCCGCCCAAGCATCATTCACCTGCGGCTGCAGGCCGAGGGCGGCGCGCTTGTCGGCGCCTCCGTGGGGGGAGCCGTCGTGCGCATCAGCGAAGGATTTATAGAGGCTTAGCCCGGATAGCCGTGGCGGCGCTTCGACGCAATGACCATAGCGCTGGCTTCCGCATCGCGGCCCGCCTGACAGGCGCTGGCGGCGGCGGAGATCTCGCGTTGGATCTCGTTGAAGACCGACTGGCTCACATGGCCCATGTTGAGGTCGTTCTGCTGGATCGCCTGCCAGCGTGCGACATCGCCTGAGCAACCGCGCCCTTCCGGCAATTTGAAATCCGCCGGGGTGACATTGGTCGAGGCGGGCGCGCTCGCGACAGGAGCCACCGGCGCGCTGGCGTTGCAGCCGGCGAGCCCCAGGGCGATGACGAGCGGGGCGAAAACCTTCATTGCGGGCTCCTCAGCGATCATAAAGTAGACGGGCGCGCACGGTGCCATTGATGGCGCGCAGCTCCTCGAGAATCTGCGGGGCTTCGTTGTGATCGCCCTCAGCATCGATGACCACGTAACCGAGATCGCCGAAGGTCTGCAGATATTGCGAGGCGATATTGTGCCCGCGTTTCGAGAAGGCCTGATTGAGAGCGTTCAACATGCCCGGCACATTGCGATGCACGTGGATGTAGCGCGTGCCGGCGGGGCGCGGCGGCAGCTGCACCTGCGGGAAATTCACGGCGCCAAGAGTTGAGCCGATATCGCTATATTCGATGAGCTTCTTCGCCACTTCCGCGCCAATGCGTTCCTGCGCCTCTTCGGTCGAGCCGCCGATGTGGGGCGTGAGGATCACGTTGTCGATGCCTTGCAGCGGCGAGACGAAGCGCTCCTTGTTGGAGGCCGGCTCCACGGGGAAGACGTCCACCGCCGCGCCCGCCAGATGCCCGTCCTTCAGGGCGGCGGCGAGCGCGTCGAGATCGACCACGGTGCCGCGGCTGTTGTTGATGAGGAAAGAGCCCTTGCGCATCATGCGCAACTGCGCCTCTCCGATCATATTCGCGGTCTGCGGCGTCTCGGGGACATGCAGACTCACGATGTCCGATTGCGCCAGCAATTCATCCAGCGTGGCGACAGGCTCCGTGTTGCCGTGGCGCAGCTTGTCGGTGAGATCGTAGTAGATCACCCGCAGGCCCATGGCCTCGCCAAGATTGGAGAGCTGCGAGCCGATGCTGCCATAGCCCACGATGCCCAGCGTCTTGCCGCGCACTTCAAAGCTGCCGTCCGCCGACTTGTCCCAACCGCCCACATGGGCCGAGACGGAACGCGGGATGATGCGGCGCAAGAGCATGACGATCTCGCCGATGACGAGTTCGGCCACGCTGCGCGTGTTGGAATAGGGGGCGTTGAAAACGGGCACGCCGCGCAGGCGCGCTGCGTCGAGCTCCACCTGATTGGTGCCGACGCTGAAGCAGCCCACCGCGATGAGCCGGTCGGCGTTGGCGAAGACCTCGTCGGTGAGCTGCGTGCGCGAGCGGATGCCCAGCACATGCACGCCTTCCAGCGCCTCGCGCAGGGCCTCGCCATCGAGCGCCTTGGTCAGGCGTGTGAGGTTGGTGTAGCCGGCCGCCTGAAACAGGGCCACGGCGCTGTCGTTGATGTTTTCGAGCAGAAGGACACGGATCTTATCCTTCGGCATGGACAGACGTTCGCTCATGGCGGCTCCGGGCGGCTGGTGTGTGGGAAGGGTTCTACCCCACGCAGGAGATTCCGCCCAGCCCCCGCCGCTTGCCAAGAGGCGCGCGCTGGCTCAGTGTCGTTGTCAATCAGGGGAGAAAACAATGAAGTTTACTTGGCGTAGCGCGCTCAGCGCACTCGTGCTCGGCGCGGCCCTTAGCGGCGCGCTCCCGGCGGCGGCGCAGAATTTTCCCGACCGGCCGGTCAAGATCATCGTTCCCCAGCCTCCCGGTGGTGGCTTCGACACCGTGGCGCGCGTCGTGGCGGATCGCCTGCAGGCGTTGCTTGGCCAGCCTGTTGTCGTGGAGAATCGCCCAGGCGCCGGCACGCTGGTCGGCACCGACATCGCCGCCAAGGCTGCGCCCGACGGCTATACGCTGCTGCTCGGCGGCGTCTCCAACATGGCCTTCAACGTCGGCCTTTATCCCAAGCTCGCCTATGACCCGGTGCGTGATTTCACGCCGGTCGGCATGGTGGTCAGCTGGCCCTACATGCTCATCGCCCGCAAGGACCTGCCCCAGAACAGCTTCAAGGAGGTCATCGACTTCGCCAGAGCCAATCCCGGCAAGCTGACCTATGCGTCGGCGGGGCGCGGCACGGGCCAGCATCTCGCCTCGGCCGTGCTATCGCATCTGGCCAAGCTCGACATACTCCATGTGCCCTATAGCGGCGCCCAGCCCGCCTATCAGGATCTTCTGGGCGGTCGAATCGATCTCTTCTTCGACAATTCCTCCACCGCTCTGCCGCAGGTGAAGGGTGAGAAGGTGAAGGCTTTCGCAGTCTCCACGGCCAAGCGCTATGCGCCGACGCCCGACCTGCCCAGCGTCAAGGAGACCGGCGTCGCCGATATGGACATGGACAGCTGGTTCGGCGTCTTCGCCCCGCGCGCCACGCCCCAGCCCGTGCTGGAGCGCCTGCGTACGGAAATGGCCAAGGTGCGGGCTGACCCCGGCGTGATCGACATCTTCAGCAAGTCCGGCGGCGCCATGTCCACCATGACGCCGCAGGAGGCCGAGGCCTTCGCGCGTTCCGAGGCTGAAAACTGGGGCAAGCTGATCCGCGAGGCGGGCGTCACGGCGGAATAAGCCCAGCTTGTCAGAGTGGCCCCTTGTCGGTTATTGTGCCCAAGTCCCGGCAAGGGATGTTCGTGATCAGGATGAGGACGACGTGGCGCGCTTGGCCACCCAGATGAACGGTTCTAACGCGGGCGTTGCCGCCTCGCGGACCGTTGCGCTGTCCTCGAAGCTTTCGGGTCTCCTGCTTCTTCTTAGCCGCCCCTGAGGGCCGGCCGGGCTCATGCCTGGGCGCTCAGGGGATTGAAGGCAAGACGATCAACCCGATTTCCCGAGCCAAAGAGCCGGGACGACTTTCAGGACAAGCCATGACCAACTCATCCACTTCCGGCAGCAACAGCAACCGCGTCATCATTTTCGACACGACCCTGCGCGATGGCGAACAGTCGCCCGGCGCCACCATGACCTTCGAGGAGAAGCTGGAGGTCGCCGACCTGCTCGACGCCCTGGGCGTGGACGTGATCGAAGCGGGCTTCCCCATCGCCTCCGAAGGCGATTTCGAGGCGGTCTCGGCGATCGCCAAGCGCGTGAAGCGGGCGACGGTGGCGGGTCTCGCCCGCGCCGCCTTTAGGGATATCGACCGTTGCGGCGAGGCTGTGCGCCACGCGGTGCGACCGCGCATCCACACCTTCATCTCCACCTCGCCCCTGCACATGAAATACAAGCTGCAGAAGGACCCCGAGGAGGTGCTGTCCATGATCACGGCGCAGTGCACCCGCGCGCGCAATCTGGTCGATGATGTCGAGTGGTCGGCGGAAGATGGCACCCGCACGGAGATCGACTTCCTGTGCCGGGCGGTGGAGCTCGCCATCAAGGCCGGCGCCACGACCGTCAACATTCCCGACACGGTCGGCTACACGGTCCCTGAGGAATACGAGCGCATCTTCCGCACTGTGCGCGAGCGCGTGCCGAATTCCGACAAGGCGATCTTCTCGGTTCACTGCCACAACGATTTGGGGCTGGCGGTCGCCAACACCCTCGCTGGCCTGAACGGCGGTGCGCGCCAGATCGAATGCACCATCAACGGCATTGGCGAGCGCGCGGGCAATGCGGCGCTGGAAGAGGTCGTGATGGCCCTGCGCACCCGCGCCGATGTGATGCCCTATGTGAACAATATCGAGACGAACATGCTGACCCGCGCCTCGAAGCTGGTCTCGGCGGTGACGTCTTTCCCCGTCCAGTACAACAAGGCGATCGTCGGTCGGAACGCCTTCGCCCATGAGAGCGGCATCCATCAGGACGGCATGCTCAAGAACGCCCAGACCTATGAGATCATGACGCCCGAGAGCGTCGGCGTCACCAAGACCTCGCTGGTGATGGGCAAGCATTCCGGCCGCAACGCCTTCCGCTCCAAGCTGAAGGAGATGGGCTACGAATTGGGCGAGAACGCCCTGCAGGACGCCTTCAATCGCTTCAAGGATCTCGCCGACCGAAAGAAGATCATGTACGACGAGGATATCGAGGCGCTGGTCGACGATGAGATCGGTCATGCGGGCGAGCGAATCAAGGTCGAAGCCTTGACTGTGATCGCCGGCACCATGGGCCCGCAGACAGCGACCCTGACCCTCGACATCGATGGCAATCACATCACCAAACAGGCCGTGGGCAATGGTCCGGTGGACGCCATCTTCAACGCCATTCAGGCCCTGGTGCCCCATAGCGCCACTCTGGAGCTCTATCAGGTCCATGCGGTGACGCAGGGCACCGATGCGCAGGCGGAGGTCTCCGTGCGGCTCAGCGAAGAGGGCAAGTCCGTCACCGCAAAGGGCGCAGACCCCGACACCATGGTCGCCTCCGCGCGCGCCTATATCGCCGCGCTGAACAAGCTGATGGTCAAGCGTTTGAAGACCAAGCCGGAGGCTATGGCTGAGGGCGCCGCCTCCTGACGATTTGGAGCATTTGAGGGTTAAGAACAGCGGGCCGAAGGGTCCGCTGTTTTTTGTGTCCTATAACGCCCGAAGGGCCGCATGCGCCTTTAGGGAAAAGAATGAAGATATATTTCGCAAGACGCTAGACAGGCACAAAGACCTTTGCTACACACCGCCTCGCTCGCGGCCTTGAGCCGCCGGCGACTTCGATGGGCGCATAGCTCAGTTGGTAGAGCAGCTGACTCTTAATCAGCGGGTCCTAGGTTCGAGCCCTAGTGCGCCCACCATCGAAGCCTCAGGTGAGAGACGCATAGCTGAATGCCTCCACCACCCTCCTCCGAATATTCGACGTTCCAATGCGCATGCCGCTCCTAGTCTCTTGCGTTGTTGCGCGGGAGGATTAGCCTTAGCAAAACGCCGTGAAGATCGCTGGGGAGGAAGACCGTGACGATTGGGATCGAACCGCTGCATCCGCTTTATGCCGCGCGCCTGTCAGGCGTCGACATTCGCCGGCCGGTGGATGAGACCACCATGAATGAGGTGAAGGCGGCGCTGGCGACCTATGCGGTCTGCGTCATCTCCCACGACGAGCCTCCGACCAATGAAGAGCATATCGCCTTCAGCGCGAGGCTTGGGCCGCTGGAGCGAGGCAAGTCGCCTAAAATCAAGGGTACGGAAGTTAGGGTTCCCTATCCAGAGATTGTCGACCAGAGCAACCTCAATGATGTCGGCGAAATCTACGCTGATGAGGACCGTCGCCTCGCCTACAAGCGCGCCAATCGCCTGTGGCATACGGATATGAGTTTCTATGAGGTGCGCGCCACCTATTCACTGCTGGTGGGCCATGTAACGCCGCCTACCGGCGCCGACACCGAATTCACCGATATGCGTGCGGTCTGGGACGCGCTGCCGCAGGAGCGCAAGGCCGGGCTGGAAGACCTCGTCGTGGAGCATTCCTACTGGTACAGCCGCGTGCAGGGAGGCGGCCCCGAGCCGACGGAGGAAGAGCGCGCGACGCGCCCGCCTGCGCGGCACAAGCTCGTGCATATGCATGAACCCTCAGGCCGCAAGGCTCTTTATCTCGCCTCGCACGCCAGCGACATCGTTGGCTGGCCGCGTGACAAGGCGCGAGCGCTCATGAAGGACCTGATGGATTTCGCCGTAGAGCCAAGATTCGTCTATGCGCATAAATGGCGGCGCGGCGATGTCCTCATCTGGGATAACCTCGCCACGATGCATCGCGCCACCCCCTTCGATGACCGCAACCAGGTGCGCGACATGCGTCGAACAACCTGTCGCGAAAGGGCGCTCGACATTGGCGCTTCGCGTATCGCCTGAGCCTTAATTACGAAGCGCCTCGACGAGGTAGGGGATCAAAGCCTCGACGAATTCGCGGCACGGGGCCTCCGGGCGCACGAGCAATTTGACCGGCACCGGCGGTGGGGATGGATCAGTATTGATCACGACAAGCCTACCTTCGTCGACAGCTTGTTGCTGGACGCAGGAGACCGTGCAAGCGAGGCCAATGCCATGGATGACCGCGTTGATAACAGCGACGGGGTCCTGCATGCGCAGAACAAGGCGATATTTCTTCAGGCCGCTTGATTTCAACGCAGAGGAGACCATTGAGTAACTCTGTGAGTCGGTCAGGGTGCTGACGAATTCGAAATGCTCGAGTTCTTCAAGGGCCACCATTTTTCGTTTCGCCAACGGATGATTGGGCGAAGCGACGATCCGCAAGAGTTCTGTGCCGATGATGGAGCCGCCAAACTCTTTCGCCTCGGGCGTGCCGTAGATGAGCGCTGTATCGACAGCGCCTGCGAGGAAAAGATCAAGCGTGGCTAGCTGCGTTTCGCTCAATACGTGCAGGTTCACGGAGGAATTGTCGCGCAGAAATGGCCCGAGCGCGCGCGGCAGCAAGAAGTTCCCAAGCGTCCGTTGCGCCGCCATCTTGATGGATTGCGAGGCCAAGGAATCGAAACTCTTGATGGAGTTCTTAAATTCGGCGGATTTCAGCAGGGCTTCGCAGGCGTATTTGTAAAGGGCCTGTCCAGTTGGCGTGATGACGTTGTGCCGACCACGGCTGCGCAGAAACAGTGTGGAACCCAATTGTCGTTCAAGCGCTCGCAGGTGGGCTGACACCGATGGCTGGGAGATGCCCAGATGATCGGCGGCTGCGTTCACGCCTCCGCAGTCCACGACGACGCGGAAAACGTCCAACCGGCGCAAACTCGAGCTGAGAATGACCGCCTCCGTAAAGTAATAGGTTCTTGCCTTTTACCTTGATGGCCAGCTGACCCCTTGTCAACGGGCCGAAGCGCGCGAAACTTGAACTGTTACATTCACTTGGGGATGCGCATTGCACTTTGTTGCGGTCAAATATGTCGGCTATTGGACTGACGCCTTGTGTTGAAAACGGTGCGCCGTCGCTATTGCGGGAATCCGCGAAGGCGGCCCTCGACGGACTGATCTTAGGGATAAAGGCCGGCTCGTCTCTTGCGAGGCTTGCGACCGCCGCGCAGGTTAAACTGGGCGAGGCTTGACACAGGGTGGGCCAGAAGTGCTCATGCGGTCTGACGAGGTTTGAAAATGTCCGGTCTTGCTCTACTCGCCGATTACGTCCGCAAGTCCTCAAGTGCGGATCTGCCCGCCCATCAGCGCGCGCATCTGCGCAGGCATATCGCCGATGCTGGCGTCGCGCTGGTCGCTGGCGCCAACTCGCCAGAAGGCGCATCCCTTCTAGCGCTAGGTGAGGGCGGGGATTGGACAGAGGCGCCGGCGACGGCGGCGGGCGTCATCCGCAGCACCGAGGTCGATGACATTCATCTTGGCTCCTGCACGACCCCTACCTCCGTCGCTATGCCCGCCGCGCTTTTGATCGGCGCGCAGCCTTCGCCCGAACAGGCCGAAGACGCCATTCGTATCGGCGTAGAGCTGATGGTGCGGTTGGGGCTGGCGATACATGGTCCGCAGGTTCTCTACAAAGGCGTCTGGCCCACCTGCTTTGCGACGCCGCTTGGCGTGGCTGCGGTCGCCGCGCGCTTGTGGGGGCTCGACCATGACGCAACGGTCAACGCCCTCTCGATGGCGCTCATGGTTTCGTCTGGTCGCACAGGGCGCTTTCAGGGCACGCCGACCGGGCGCTGGGTGCTGCTGAAATGCGCTGTGCAGAATGGCCTGCGCGCCGCCTATGCCGCGCGCAACGGCTACAAGGGCGATGCGACGTTGCTCGATGGCGAATGGCTGAAGAATGCGCAGGGGCTGGACGCCGATCTGTCTCTGCTGACTTCGGGACTAGACGCGAGCATGAGCCTGCCGGGGCTTGGCGCCAAGCCATTCTCCACCGCCCGCCAGGCCCTGTCCCCGACGCTGGCGCTGATCGATCTGCTTGATGGCGGTCTTGCGGTTGAGCGCATCCAGTCCATTCGCGTGTTCGTGCCCCCTGCCTATGTGCATATGATTTCTCAGCCCATTGATCGTCATTCGCGCTCCTCGGGTTATGTGAGCGTGCGATTCCAGATGGCTTTGGCGGCTTTGCGGCGAGAGGGGCTTTGGGATCTCGATCGCAGCCTTCTGATGAAGGACGATGCGCTGCATGATTTCGCGGCGCGGATCACTGTGGAGGCGGACCCGGAATTGCAGAAGGCCTATCCCTCGCGTTGGCAGGGCCGCATCGAGGTGACGACCAATGATGGCGTCATCGCTCGCAGCGTCGAGAACGCCCATGGCGATGCCGCCAACCCATTGCAGAATGACGAGATGGAGAAGAAGGCCGTCGCGCTTCTGGCGCCGGCTCTGGGTGAGCCGCAGGCCCGCGCCACCTGGGCGACCGGCGCGCAAGCTTTCGATTCCATCGCCTCTCTCGAACGTTTCACGCAAATGTTGCAAGCGCAGCTCACGTCGGCGCGATAGCTCTCTAGCCGGATCCGCGCCTCCGATTAGCAGTCATTTACGGTTTTGCTCGGCGTGGTTCAGGCGGGCGCGTTGCTGACAGGCAGTTCGGAGAGATTCGAAAGGCGCTCGATCGACTGAAGCTGTTCGAACAACTGACGGTCGAGGCCCGCCTCGAAAGCGCCTTCGACGCAGTCCTGAAACTTGGTCCAGAAGGCTTCGGGCGGCGCCGGGCGGCGGGCATGGCCAAGCGGGAAGGTGAAACGCTGTTCGAGGCGGCGACCATCCTTCAGATGAACGATGACTCCATCGCCCTGATGGCCCACAGTGTCGATGTAAACGCGCTTTGTCCGCGCCATGAGATCGCGAACTTCAGGGCGGTGGACGAACTCCGTGGTGAATTCTGCGCGGGTGCAGCGGCGCGCGATCACAGCGCAGGCCATGGCGAATTCCATGCTGAATTTTGCGTCGAGCACATTCTGCGGATTCGACTGAACGAGGTTGGTGAACTGCGCTTTGTTGCCCTCGACCTCGATGCGCTCGACATCCCCCGGTTGAAACGGCTCTCGCGCAAGCAGGGCGAGCATGCCGTCGAGCGCGCGGTGCGCGCCATAGCACATGGGGAAGAGCTTGAAGCCGAGGCCGTGGCTTTCGATGAACCAGCGTTTGTGAAACTGCACGGGGCTGCTGAGGTCGACGTCGCCCTTGGGCGAAACAGCGGCGAGGAACCCGAGAGGCGCCTCAAGCGCGTCGCTTGAAGCCGTCATGCCTGCCGCCGCCAGACGCGCCGCGATGACCCCGCTCTGCCCGGCGCGTCCCGCGTGATAGGGTTTCGCCATGGAGCCGAAATTGGCGATGACGCCAGACGCCATGGAGGCGGCCAGCGCCACTGCATTGGCTGCTTGATTGGCCGGAAGGCCGCGCAGGCTCGCTGCGGCTGCGGCAGCTGCGATTGCGCCAAAGGTTCCGGTTGGGTGCCAGCCCTTCAGGTGAACCGAGACAGGCTCGCGCGAGGCGAGTTCGCCCCAGACTTCGAAGGCCGCGACATAGGCGGTGATCATCGCCTTTCCGTCGCATTGCAGGCTTTCAGCCTCGGCGAAAATTGCGGGCGCTATGGAGGCGGAGGGATGGGTTGGCTGAATGCCGACGAGGCCAACGTCGTCATAATCTTGCGAATGGCTGGCTGTTCCGTTGACCAGTGCGGCGGAGGGGCCGCTCTTGCGCGTGGCGCTGAAAAGCACGCGCGCTTCTGGATCTTCGTTGCGCCCCACAAGCGTATTGCGGACGCAGGTCGTCACCTCGTCGTTGCGCCCTAACAAAACGGTCGCCACGAAATCCGTAAAGCCGTTTCGAATGATCGGCGTCGCGACGGCTGGCGCGTCTTCATAGCGTAGTCCAGCAATGAAAGCGCCGATGTCCTGCGTGAGCGAGCCCATAGTTTCTCCCGAAAGATCATTGAATTTTGTGAAGAGCCAAGCGAGGGGGCAAATTATGTTCTGAGCGTTCGGCTTGCAAGCGGATGGATGCTTTTGGTCATCAAGTCGATGCTGTCGGCTCCCTCGACCTCTTTTCGGTGTTCTTCTCCGCCTTGCGAAAGGACGAGGGGCGGGACCTCGCAATCCTCTGGAACGAGGAAATGTCAGCGGCCCAGCGCAAGCATCCCTACCTGTGAAGCGGAAGCCTGTGGCCGTCGTCGCCGAATAGTGATGACTCATAAGTAGAGACCGGGTCAGATCAGGCTTGGCTCTCCAATCACGCATGGCGGATCTTCGGCGTTGTCTGGTCTCACCCCGAAACGCAACAGATCTCGCCGTCCATATTGATCGGCGATCCTGCTCGCCAGTTCAGCCACAGTAACCGCCTCGCCCGAACAGATGTTGAATGCGCCCGCGCGATCCGACAAGGACAAGCGCGCAATGCGTCGTCCCGCCTCGGCGACATCAAGGAAATCCCGAATTTGTTTGCCCGACGTCAATTCGGCGATCTCGCCGCGGGACAGGCGGTCGTGGAGATATGGAACCAGACGACGTTGATCCTCGCCATCGCCATATAGGTAAAACAAACGACACCAAGCGAAGGAGAGGCCCATGCGAGGCAGCGTTTCGGCCAGCGCCATATAGGTTCCCGCCTTGGCGGCGCCATAAGGTGATCTGGGCAGAAGTGGCGTCGATGTGGTGAGGTGGCCAAGCGTCAGGTCATATTCGAAACAGGTTCCAACGCCGACAAAGCGCTTCACCCCAGCTTCGGCTGCCGCCTCCGCGAGTTTCACCGTGCCTGCCATACAGGTGAGATTGAGCGGTGAGGTCACATAACGTCCCGGCTCAGCATACCAAGCCGCATGGACGATGCGTTCGACTCCATCAAGGGCGGCGCGCCAGAAATCTGGGCTTTCATTGAAGAGGTCAGGTGTGTGCACAACATCGCCCGCAACGATGTCGCGCTGGCGTGTCACGATGCGCAGTTCGCAGCCAGCCTTGGCGAGGCTGGCGACGATCTGTTTGCCGACGAAACCCGTCGCTCCCGTGACCAGCGTCAGGCTCATTCGACGCGCACCTCAGGGACAGCAGTGACGAACTTGGCGCCTTGCGCCGCAAGAGGAGCCAACTGGTTCCTGACTTCGCTCGCGATGTTCCAAGGCAGGATTAAAATATAATCAGGACGCCGCTGCGTGAGCGCTTCAGGTGGCAGGATCGGAATGTGACTGCCGGGCATGAGCTTTCCTTGTTTGGAAGGCGCAGCGTCGCAAATGAAGGGCAGGAGATCGGGCTGCACACCAGCGAAATTCAGGAGCGTGTTGCCTTTGGCCGCTGCGCCATATCCTGCGACGGTCATCCCGTCTCGTTGAGCGTCCAACAGAAAACGAAGCAGGCCGTTTTTCACGGCTTCCGCCCGCGCCTGAAAGCCATCGTAGAATTCGGCGTTGGCCATTCCCCTGGCGCGCTCTTCGGCGAGCAACGCGTCAACGCGGGGCGATGCGGTATGCTGTGCGGTTTCGAGGCAGCCGTAGATGCGCAGGCTTCCGCCGTGGGTGGGGAGTTCTTCAACGTCAAAGATGCGCAGGCCCGCTTTGGCGAATATGCGCGAAACGGCAATCAGTGACAGGTAAGAAAAATGCTCGTGATAGACAGTGTCGAATTGGCGCTGTTCGACGAGCCGCATCAAATGCGGAAACTCCAGCGTGATCACACCTTGGGGCTTTAGCGCTATCGCAAGGCCCAAAGTGAAATCGTTGATGTCCGGCACGTGGGCATAGACATTGTTGCCAATGATGAGATCGGCGCAGCGTCCCTCATTCTTGAGCTTGCCCGCCAGCGCCGCGCCGAAAAATTCGCGAAGCACCGGAATTCCTTGCGTCTCAGCTGCGGCTGCTGTGCTGTCGGTCGGTTCGATTCCAAGACAGGGAACGTTCGCAGCTACGAAGTTGCGCAGGAGATAGCCGTCGTTCGACGCGACCTCTATCACAAAGCTGTTGTGGCCAAGTTCAAAACGCTCGGTCGCCGTGGCGCAATAACGTGCTGCATGATCGAGCCAGCTTTTCGAGGTTGAAGAGAAATACGCGTAATCGTGGGCGAAGAGCTTGTCGGCCTCTGCGAAATCCTCTGTCTGCACGAGATGACAATCGTCGCAGACGCGCAGCCGCAATGGAAAGGTCATCTCAGGTTCGCTGAGCGACTCTGCGGATAAATAGGCGTTGGACGGCGGCGCATGGCCGAGGTCCAGAAAGAGGCGGGGCATTGGGGTGGCGCAGTGCCGACAACGGGGCGTCATAACCTGATCGGCTCCAGATTTTCGAGATTTGGGTGTTCCATGTCGCGCGCTGACATCATCGTCACGGGCAAGGGCCAATCAACGCCAACCGCAGGGTCGTTCCAGCGAAGCCCACCTTCGTGAGCGGCGCTGTAAGGCGCCGAGTGAAAATAAAGCATTTCCACCCCATCAGTCAGGGTCTGGAACCCGTGGGCGAAACCTTCGGGCGCATAGATCATCGCGCGGTTCTGGTCGTCCAGCCGCTCGCCATGCCAGCGACCGAAAGTCGGCGACCCCGCGCGCAGATCCACGATCACGTCAAAGATCGCTCCGCGCAAACAGCGAAGAAACTTCACCTCCGCCATCGGCGGACGTTGGAAATGAAGGCCGCGCAAAGCGCCACGTTCGGCGCTGAAGGATGTGTTGCATTGCGCCCATTGAGTCTTCAGCCCATGGGCGGCGAATTCGTCACTGCAAAAGAGGCGTGCGAAAAAACCACGATCGTCCCCCTTTGGCTCAAGGTCGATGCGAAAAGCGCCAGCAAGGGGCAGGGGGGAGAACTTCAAGGAGCCGCCCCTTCGAAGGCGGCGATCTGCGCCTGTGTGAGCACACGTGGATCAGCGCCCGCGGCGACATCGCGATACCAGCCGATCGTTTCCGCGACTGCACGGGTGAAGGACCAGCGCGGCGCCCAGTCAAGCAAATGACGCGCGCGCTCAATGCTCAACATGAGCCTGCCCGCCTCATGGGGCGCGGCGGGGTCGCTGCGGTCTTCCCAATGCCCAGGCCAGTGCAA
>CANGOK010000054.1 GCA_947455285.1 Beijerinckiaceae bacterium
CAGTCCTGCCGGTTATAGCCGCCAAGGAACTGCAGATATTCGTCGACCGCGCGCGGGATGACGTCGAAATAGAGGCGCTTGGCCTCGCGCGGCTTCTGGAACATGAAGAGCGACAGGCTCTCAGGGCTGGCGTAGGTCAGCCATTCCTCAATGGTCAGGCCATTGCCCTTCGACTTCGAAATCTTCTGGCCCTTCTCATCGAGGAAGAGCTCGTAATTGAAGCCCTCGGGCGCAGTTCCATCGAGGGCGCGCACGATGTTGCTGGAGAGCTTCACGGAGTCGATCAGATCCTTGCCGGCCATCTCATAGTCGACATCGAGGGCGTACCAACGCATGGCCCAGTCGGGCTTCCATTGCAGCTTGCAATGGCCGCCGGTGACAGGCGTCTCGAAGACTTCGCCCGTATCAGGATCGCGCCAAGTGATCGTGCCCGCCTTGACGTCCATGGACTCGAGCGGAACCTGCATGACGACGCGGGTCTTGGGATGGATCGGCAGGAAGGGCGAATAGGTGGAGGCGCGCTCGGCGCGCAGTGAAGGCAGCATGATCGCCTGCACGGCCTCGAAACGCTCCAGCATATGCAGCAGCGCCTTATCGAAACGGCCGGACCTATAATACTGCGTCGAGGAGGCGAACTCGTATTGGAAGCCGAAGCGATCGAGAAAGTTCCGCAGCATGGCGTTGTTGTGATGAGCGAAGCTCTCGAACTTGCCGAAGGGATCGGGAATTTCGGTGAGCGGCTTGCCCAGATGCGGGATCAGGCTTTCCTTGTTCGGGATATTGTCGGGAACCTTGCGCAGCCCATCCATGTCGTCGGAGAAGGCTAGCAGGCGCGTAGCGATGCGGCCTTCCGTCAGGATCTCGAAAGCGTGGCGCACCATGCTGGTGCGGGCGACTTCGCCGAAGGTGCCAATATGCGGCAGGCCCGAGGGGCCGTAGCCGGTCTCGAAGAGCACTTCCTTCTGGCCGGTCTTTTCGACGCGGGCGACGAGTTTGCGCGCCTCCTCGAAGGGCCATGCGCTTGAGGTCAGCGCGGCTTGATGAAGCGACAGGAGCCCGGAGGCCGCGGGTGCGGCGTTAGTCATTTCAGATCCTTGTGCGGAGGCGCGCAGGCGAGCCGGAACAGGCCGCGCGGAATGGGCGGCACACTAGGCAGCGCAGCCCGCAAGGTCAACCAATCCGCCCGCCCCGTAAGGAGCTGCGCGCGAGACCATGCGTGGTCTTGGCCCAATGGTGAGGGCGCCGGAACAGATCGACCAGAGCCATGAATGAAGCCAGGCTCAACAGGGCCTGATGAACCGGCAGCATAAGGATCAGCCATAGCAGGGACGCTAACTTTCGACGCTTTGCGCCGATCACCAGAGGCGCAATGAGGGCGACGGATCCCAACGCCGCAACGGAACACCACACGAGGCTGAGGAACAGGTCCGCCAGCGTCACGGGCGCAAACAGCGCGCCCAATACCGCGTCATGGATAAAGAACGCCGTGTAAATCAGGCCCGTCAACGAGCCGAGCGCGCCGCCGGCAAGCATGACGATGAGCGCAGCGGCGCGCCGCAGGCCAAGCTCCCGCACAAGCCGTCCCGGCTGGCGCAGATGTACGATGAGGGTCTGCATCCAGCCTTTCATCCAACGCCGCCGCTGCGCGAGCCAGGCGCGGGGTCTTGCGGGCGCTTCTTCGAAGGTCGGAGCGTCGAGGGTCGCGACCGCATAGCCCGTGCGCGCGAGGCGCACCCCCATGTCGGCGTCTTCCGTTACGTTCCAGGCGTCCCAACCATGTAAGCGATTCAGGGCTTCAACCCGGAAATGATTGGACGTGCCGCCCAGCGGAATGGGCAAGCCCAAACGCGCCAACCCCGGATTAGAGACATCGAAGAGCGCCGCATATTCCAGCGCGAAAAATCCGGCGAGCCAGCTATCCCTAGCGTTATCGATCACGAGCGGACATTGCAGGCAGGCGAGCTCGGGAGGCGCTGCTGCAAAGGCGGCGGCGGCACGGCGAAGCTGCATGGGTTCAGGGTCGTCCTCCGCGTCATAGACTGTCAGCAGCTCTCCCCTCGCATAAGCGAGCCCAACGTTGAGCGCGCGCGGTTTTGTGCGAGGACGCCCATGGGGAATGATGACGATGTCATAGATCGCGCCGGGCGATAGCCGCTCAAGAGCGTGGCGCGTCTCATGATCATCAGCCTCGATAAGCAGCTTGATGTCGAGCTTGGCTCGGGGATAGTCGAGGCGCTCCAGCGCATCCAGCAAATGCGTCAGGATCGCGGCTTCCTTGTAGAGCGGCACGAGGACCGTATATCGCGGCAAGGCATGATCGGGCAGCGGCCGCGCCGTAAGAGATTGCGAGAAGACGCCGCAAACGGTCGCCGCCAGACGCGTGGAAATGGCGCCGACAACGATGACCGAAACAAGGCCGCTGACCATAAGCCAACCCACGCCTCCCCCCACAAATACCGCCAATGCGGCGACTAGGGCCAGCGCCAAGGTAGCGCCCACACGACGGGAGGGAACTTCAGCCGCCGTCAGGCTGGCGTCAGCGCGGCCAAGATCATGGCTCGCCCAATCCGCGATCTTCGCGCCTTCCAAAGCCCGCCGCGGGCGTAAGAGTCGCTGCGGCGTGGTGACGACGGCGCCGGATGGCTGCTCAAGACCTTCCAACGCCTTCAACAGATCGACGCCCTGTGGAGCGATCAGCAGAGCGTCACCCAAGGGTTCGCGATCCGCCTCGAACGGCAGGCCGAGCCGCTGCGCCAGGCATCGATAATAATCATCTGGCGGGACGATCTCTTCGGCGAGCAGGACCTCGTGCGCGGCCACGCCTTGTTTTTGCGCCTTCGTCGCTATCTTCCAGAGCAAGCCTGACGGCAGTCCGAGAGGCGCCAGAAAGCCAAGATCCGGAGGGAGCGAGCCCCCCTTTGGTAAGCTTGCCTCGTGCTCGGCCTCATGCGACCTCTGTGAGGTAACATAAGGGATGCTGGACCGGTCCGACGCGAGAGACATCTGTGCTGCGCAATCAAGTGAGTGAATAAGCAATGGCGGAATTTAAGTCGAAGAGCGCCAGCTTGGCCATAGCAAAAAAATGGGCCCTGCAGCTTTGCGCCGCCGCCATGGCCCTTTGCGCCGCCAGCTTCGCCATGGCCCAGAACGCCATCCCGAATTTTCATGATCCGCAGCATCGGCTCGACAGGCCCGACACAGCTTCGATCCGCGTCATCCGCTTTCTAACCGAGGACGATTATCCCCCCTTTGGCTTCGTCATGCCCGACGGCTCATTAAGCGGTTTCAATGTGGATCTCGCCCGCGCGCTCTGCGAGGAATTGCATGTGCAATGCACGATCCAACCCCGCCGCTGGGATACGATCCTCAACGCTATTGAACAGGGGCGAGCTGACGCGGCTGTCGCCTCCATCGCCATGTCGAAGGCCAACCGCGCGCGCGTCGATTTCACCGCGCCCTATTACAAAACCCCCGCGCGTTTCGTGAGCCGCGCATCTATCGTGCTGGGCGATACACACCCGCAGACCTTGGCGGGCAAAACGGTTGGCGTCGTCGCGCGCTCCGCCCACGAGGCCTATCTACGCGCCTTTTTTCCGCACCTGACTATTCGCGCCTATGACAATGCGCTAGCCCTTCGCTCTGCGTTAAAGCGCAACGAAATCGAAATCGCTTTTGGCGATGGCGTGTCTTTCGCGCTCTGGCTCAATGGCGCCGACGCCGGTGGCTGCTGCGCCTTTCGCGGCGGGCCTTATACGGAATCGCGCTTCTTCGGCGAGGGCGTGGGAATTGCGCTACGCAAGGACGATGGCGCGTTGAAACGCGCGCTCGATTATGCGCTCAAACGCGTGACGGAACGGGGCGTCTATGCGGATCTTTATCTGAAATATTTCCCGGTAGGCTTTTACTAAAGCTCTACATCCACCGCTTGATTTCCTTCAACGCCACATCATCGTCGCCGATGTTCAGCGGACCGATGAAGCGCATCTGCTTGTCCATGAGATAGACGATGGCGCTGTGGTCCATGCTGTATTCGCCATCGGCGGTGGGGTTCTTGCGCGCATAGACGCGGTAGCCCTTCAGCATGGGCTCAAGCTGAGCGCGATCGCCCGAGAGGCCAATGATGCGCTTGTCGAAACTGCTCAGATAATCCTTCAGGATCGCCGGCGTGTCGCGCTCGGGGTCGACGGAGACGAAGACGCCTTTGATCTTCGCGTTCTCGCCGAGCTTCCTGAACAGTTCGGAGACTTCAAACAACGTCGTCGGGCAGACGTCCGGGCAGTGGGTATAGCCAAAGAAGATCACCACCGGCTGCCCCCTGAGGTCAGCGTCGCTGACGCTTTTCCCATCGGAACCAGTGAGGGTGAAGGGAGCGCCGATGGAGGACGGTGGCGGGGCGCCAGGGCCCGAGAAGGTGAGCCAGGCGGCGACTGATACGAGCGCCAGACCAAAGCCAAGCACGATCGTGGGCAGCAGAATTCGAGGGGAAAGCGTCATCGAAAATCCGGTCAGAAACAGCCCTGCGCGAAAGCGAGCATGTCGAAAAAGATCTCAGACCCGAAGCGCAGCCAGAACAGCCCGGCAGCGACGGCCAGCAACCCAAAGCCCGCGCCGGCGATCTTCAGGGCGCGGCGGGTCTCGGGCGCCATGTGCGGGCTTTGCTGCGTCTCGATCATGGTCATGGCTGTTCCGCCGGTCTCATCGAGTCACTATAGCGCAATTTGTCTCAGGCGCGGAAATGTTTCGAGAGCTTGAGACCCTGCGCCTGATAGTTGGAGCCGAGTCCTGCGCCGTAGAGGCTCGACGGCGTCTCGGCCATGCGCTCATAGACGAGCCGGCCGATGATCTGTCCGTCTTCGAGAATGAAGGGCACGTCATGGGAGCGCACTTCGAGCACCGCCCGCGCGCCAAGACCGCCGGCCTCAGCCGCGCCAAAGCCCGGATCGAAAAAGCCAGCGTAATGAACGCGGAATTCGCCGACCAGCGGATCGAAGGGCGTCATCTCCGCCGCATGATCGGGCGGCACACGCACGGCTTCCTTGGAAGCGAGAATATAGAATTCGCCGGGATCAAGGATCAGCCCGCTCGTGCGCCCTTCGGCCATGACCGGCTCCCAGTAATGCTTGGGATCGCAAGCGCCGACTTTGTCCACGTCGATGAGGCCGGTATGCCGCTTGGCGCGATAGCCCAAAATGGAATTCGGGCCAAAGCCCGCAAGATCAATAGAGACGGCGACGCCGTTATGGAAGGAAGGATCCGAGCTGGTCACGATCGGCTCGCGAGCATGCAGCGCTCTGTGGCCCGCATCGTCGAGCACGGCGCCGCCATTGCGGAAGCGCATCTGGGAGAGGCGCGAACCCTGCCTTGCGAGGATGGGGAAGGTCTTGGGAGAAATCTCCGCAAAGAGCGGCCCCTTATAGCCCGCCCGCACCGTATCGAAAGAGCGCGTCCCATCAGTGATGACACGCGTGAAAACGTCGATGCGCCCCGTCGAGCTTTTCGGATTGGCGGCGGCGCTCAGGCTCTCGGGGAGATCGAGGCTCTCCATCAATTCAGCGACATAGACGCAGTTGGTCTCGAGCACGGCGCCTTGAGTGAGGTCGATCTCGTGGAGCTTCAGATCCTCAATGCGCTCCATGACGGTCGATGAGCCCGGCAGGAAGCTCGCCCGCATGCGCCAGGCGCGCGCGCCCAGCCGCAGGTCGAGGCTGGCGGGCTGGATCTGCCCCGGCGCGAAGGGGGCGGCATGAGAGATCAGCCCGGCCTGCGCCATGGCCTCGATCTGGCGGGCGGCGAGAATGCCGCTACCCCTTAGCCAGGGGGCGGTGGGGTTCAAATCGGTCGGCACCGGAACGATCCTTCGGTTTGGTTCTGCGGCGGAGCTGCGGAACGTCCCTTCCCGTAGCGCATCGCTCAATTGACGCCAAGCGGATCGGGTCTTAGGCTCCAAGACTTCTGTGGTCATTTGAGCCGGCTGGCTTGCCCTCCACAATAAAAAAGGGGCTAAAAGGCCGGGCTGGCGATATGGCTCGACCTTCAGGCCTCAGGATTAGAGGAACGAAGATGTCGAGCGCCCAAAATACGCCCCCGAAAACTCCCATCAAAAATCTGCGCCCGGCGACCCGCCTCGTCCATGGGGGCACGCTGCGTTCCCAGTTTGGCGAGACTTCGGAGGCGATGTTCCTCACACAGGGCTATGTCTATCCCGACATGGAGACCGCTGAGGCCCGTTTTAAAGGCGAGTCCGCGGGCTTCATCTACTCTCGCTTCTCAAACCCCACCGTCGCGATGTTTGAGGAGCGCATGGCGCTGCTGGAGGGCGCGGAAGCCGCTCGCGCCACCGCCAGCGGCATGGCCGCCGTCACCGCCGCCATGCTGGGCCAGTTGAAGGCGGGCGACCATGTGGTGGCCGCCAAGGCGCTCTTCGGTTCCTGCCGGTATATCGTCGAGGAACTGCTGCCGCGCTTCGGCGTGCCCTCGACCCTCGTCGACGGCACGGACCTCGACCAGTGGCGCGCCGCCATGCGGCCAAACACCCGCGTCTGCTTCCTCGAAAGCCCCACCAACCCGCAGCTCGAAATCATCGACGTGGCCGGGGTGGCGGAGATCGCCCATGCGCACGGCGCCAATCTCGTCGTCGACAATGTCTTCGCGACGCCGCTTTTGCAGAACGCTTTCGAACTGGGCGCCGATTGCGTCGTCTATTCGACCACCAAGCACGTCGACGGACAGGGACGATGCCTTGGCGGGGTGATCCTCGCCTCGAACGATTTCATCCAGACCCATATCCACAACTTCCTGCGCCAGACGGGGCCTGCCCTCTCGCCCTTCAACGCATGGGTGATGCTGAAGGGGCTCGAGACCCTGCCGGTGCGCCTGATGCAGCAGCAGCGCAACGCCACAGCCGTGGCCGATTATCTGGCGTCGCGACCTGAAATCGCCCGGGTGCTTTACCCCACACGCAAGGACCATCCGCAGCACGAGTTGGCGATGCGCCAGATGAAGGGCGGCGGGTCGGTTGTGACCTTCGATGTTCAGGGCGGCAAGGAGGAGGCCTTCGCCTTCTCCAACGCTCTGTCGGTGGTGAAGATCTCCAACAATCTCGGCGACGCCAAGAGCCTCATCACCCATCCAGCCACGACCACCCATCAGCGCATTGGGCCGGAAGCGCGCGCGGAGTCAGGGATCGGCGACGGGATGCTGCGCCTGTCCTGCGGGCTTGAGGATATCGACGATCTGATCGAGGACCTCGCCGCAGCCTGCGACGCGATCGCGTAACTACTGGCTCGACCAGAGAATGCGCGCGACCCAGGCCACCTGATCCATCGAAAAGGTGCGATCCTCGTGCTCAGGATTGAGCGATTTCAACTCGATGGTCTTGGCGGTCTGGCGCTTCAGCTCCTTCGCTAGGACCTCCCCTTCGATCGTCTTCACAACGACGCGGTCGCCGCGGCGCACGGCGGCTTCGGGGTCGACGATCACGATGTCACCGTCGCGATAGACGGGGGCCATGGAGTCGCCCGAGATTTCAAGCGCATAGGCGTGGGCGCTGCCGATATGCGGAAAGGCGACCTCGTCCCAGCCGGCGCCGACCGGAAAACCGCCGTCATCGAAATAGCCACCTGTTCCCGCTTGCGCGACGCCGATGAGCGGAATGGTGCGAGCCGGATCGTCCTTGACGAGGCGCGTCATGCCCAAAAATTCCTCCAGGCTGGCGCCCGTCGCTTCAAGAATCTTTGCGATCGACTCGGTCGATGGCCAGCGCAGGCGACCGTTGCCGGAAGACCGCTTCGATTTGTTGAAAGTCGTCGAGTCGAGTCCCGCCTTGCGCGCGAGGCCGGAAGGGGTGGCGCCATGAGCCGCGGCGAGCGCATCGATTGCGCCCCAGATCTGATGATGGGTAAGCATACCAACCTCGCAGAGACGACGTTCCTATAATTAGGAAGATTTATCTCTTTTTTTCTTTCAGCGCAACAGTCCTGCCTTTACGTCAACTGCGCCTGAAAGCTTAAACATTACAAGAAATCCACAGAATATCGGGACGCGCATCGGTTGTTTCGACACAGGCCGGTCGATAGTGTGCGCGCCAACCGACCATAAGGACTGCGCCTTGGCCCTGATCTATAAAATCACCCCGAAATCGCCTTGGGCGAGCGCTGAGGCTGCTGGCGTCTTCACCGGCGCGCCGGTCGATCTCGCCGATGGCTTCATCCATTTCTCCACCGCCGCACAGGTTCAGGAAACCGCGGACAAGCATTTCGCCGGCCAGACCGATCTGCTGCTCGCGGCCTTCGAGGCCGATTCGCTGGGCGAAGCGCTGCGCTGGGAGCCCTCGCGCGGCGGACAATTGTTCCCGCATCTCTATGCGGCCCTGCCCACCGGCGCCGCCGCATGGGTGAAGCCCATTCCCATGGGCTCGAATGGCAAACATGACTTTTCGGAGCTTCTGTCGTGATCGACCTCGCCGCAAAGCTGCTGCAGCCGCTCCTTCATGCGCTGGAGCCTGAAACCGCCCATGGCGCTTCCATTCTCGCCCTGAAGGCGATGCCGCCGATCTCCATGGGCGTCGCGGATCGGCGCCTGAGGGTGAGCGCCTGCGGGCTCGACTTTCCCAATCCGCTCGGCATGGCTGCGGGTTACGACAAGGGCGCGGAGGCGCCTGACGCATTGTTCCGCCTCGGCTTCGGCTTCGTGGAGGTGGGCACCATCACCCCCCTGCCCCAGCCCGGCAATCCCAAGCCCCGCCTCTTCCGCCTGCCGCAGGATGAAGGCGTGATCAATCGCCTTGGCTTCAACAGCGAGGGCCACGGCCCGCCTCATGCGCGGCTGCTCGCCCGGCGCGGCCGTCCCGGCATCATCGGCGTCAACGTGGGCGCCAACAAGGAATCGACTGATCGCTCCGGCGATTATGTGCAGGGCGTCAAAGCCTTCGCCGATGTCGCGAGCTATTTCACCATCAACATTTCGTCGCCCAACACGCCGGGCCTGCGCGATCTGCAACAGGCGGGGGCGCTCGATGAGCTGCTGGCCCGCGTGCTCGAAGCGCGCGACGAGGCGGCGCAGGTCTACGGCCGCAAACCGGTGTTTTTGAAAATCGCGCCTGACCTCGCGCTTGGCGATCTCGACGACATCGTCCGTGTCGGCGCGGCGCGGGGGATCGACGCGCTGATCCTCGGCAACACCACCATCACCCGTCCGGCGAGCCTGCGTGAAACCACCGTCGCGCAAGAGACGGGAGGGCTTTCAGGCAAGCCGCTGTTCAATCTCTCCACCAAGATGCTTGGAGCCGCTTATCTGCGCGTTGAGGGGCGCTTCCCCATCATCGGCGCGGGCGGCATTGACGGGCCGGACGGCGCCTTCGCCAAGATTGAGGCGGGAGCGAGCCTGATCCAGCTTTATTCAGCCATGGTCTACAAAGGCGCGGGCCTGCCGAGCGCCATCCTGCGCGGACTTGTGACGCGGCTCGATCAGGAAGATCTCGCCAGCATTACCGACGCCGTCGGTCGTCGCGCGAAGGAATGGGCAGGCGATTTCGCCTGACCCTCAGGCCTGCGCCTCGCCGAAGTGGTCGCCCTCGATCTTCTTGGCGGTGATGACGGCCTGCGTGCGGCTTTCTACGCCAAGTTTCTGAAGAATGGCGGAAACATGCGCCTTCACCGTGGCCTCTGAAACCGTAAGCTCATAGGCGATCTGCTTGTTGAGCAGGCCTTCCGACAGCATCATCAGCACGCGCACCTGCTGGGGCGTGAGCGAGGCCATGCGACGCACGATGTCAGCGGTGTCCTTGTCGGCGGGCGAGGAGAGGTCCACATCTGGCGGTGTCCAGGCGCCGCCCGCAAGCACCTTGCGAATGGCGCCGCGCATGGCCTCGAGATCCGTTGTCTTGGGAATGAAGCCCGAGGCGCCGAAGTCGATGCAGCGACGCATGACGCCCCGATCCTCATTGCCAGAAACAACGACCACCGGCACGCCGGGGTGCTGGGCGCGCAGATACATGAGGCCCGAGAAGCCGCGCACGCCCGGCATGGCCAGATCGAGCAGGACGAGATCGACCTCGTCGTTATCGTCAAGCTCCTTCGTCAGCGCGTCGAGGTCGGCGCATTCGACGACGGCGCAGCCGTCTACAGCCCCAGCCACAGCTTGATGCAAGGCGCCCCGAACGAGCGGGTGGTCGTCAGCGATGATGATGCGGGTCGTGGCGTTCAAGGCGAGTGTCTCCCCCTAAAGTTCTATGCCTATTGGCGTGTACTCTTGCAATCCTGTCAATCGCCCTATTGTTAAGGCGTTTCGCCGCGCCCGTGGGGATGATCGTGATCAAGCACAAACAGGGGCTTAACCGTCAGGAGTGGGACGACGCCGTGGGCCGCGCCGCCATCGACGGGCGGGTCAGCTTCGCTGTGGCCGCCTTGGTCGCAGCCGTGGCGGTCCTAGCCCTGCTCGACCGGATCGGCGCGCCTGAGCGGCTCGTCGCCAGCCTTTCGCCGGCCTTGGCGATAGTGGGTCTTGCGATCATCGGTTTCATGTTGCGCTCCATGAGACTGTCCGGCTTTCACGCGGCCGGCCGCGCGACGCCGGGCGTCTATGCAGGACTCGCCATGGCCGCCCTTGGCGCAGGGCTTGCGGCCCCATTCGCTCCTTCGGGCCTTGGAAACGCTTCGCTTTCAAGTCTCCTGACCGGCTTTGGCGCAGGCATGTCTGTGGCCGGGCTCTTCGTCGGCCCGCTTTTGCGCAAGACTGGCGCATTCTCGATCGCCGACCTTATCGCGACGCGCTTTCCGAGCCTGACGCTCAGCGCCGGCGTCACCCTTGCGATAACCGCCATAGGCCTGTGCCTGGGGCTGGCGGGCCTCGCCATGGCGCAGGCGGCTATCGCGCAGGCGACAGGGTTGGGGCCGCAGCTGAGCCTCATTCTGGCGGCTTCGATCGTGGGACTAGCGGTGATCCCCGGCGGCATGGCGGGACTTGTCTGGTCTGCGGCGGGCGCGGCGGGACTGCTGATCGCTGGCCTTGCCGCGCCGCTCGCCCTGATGATCGCGAGCGGCGCCTCAATGCCGCTGCCCCTGCCGGGCGACTCAAGTTTCGAGAAGGCGATGGCGCAAATGGCGCAATGGGGCGGAGCCAATGCGCCCGAAGGCGTCGACCCCATGCTGGCCTGCGCCATCGCTCTGGGACTTTGCGCCCTGCCGCCATTGCTCGCTCCGATGATGACGACACCTCGGCGGCGCGAAGCCCGGAGCGGTGGATTGACGGGTATCGTCTGGTGCTTCCTGCTGGCGCTTATGGCGCTGATGGGCGCCGCCGCCTCGACGTTGGCGCTGCAGTCGACGATGACGGGCCTACACCTTGCGGACATGCCGCCCTTCCTGTTGGAGGCCAGCGGCTGGGGATTGATTTCGATTTGCAAGGCTCACCCTGCGAACCTGACGCAAGCGCGCGAGGCCTGCGGCCTTCTTCCGGACTTTGGAGGGACGCTGCGCGCGTCAGACATCACCGCCACCGGCGAGTTCCTGCTCTCAGCCCTTCCGAACCTCAGCGGCTTTGGCGCAGCCTTCTCAGGCCTCGCGCTGGCGGCGCGCATGGCCATGGCGATAGCCCTAAGCGCAGCAGGATTCATGGCTCTGGCGACCGCGCGCGGCGATCGCGCTTTTTATCAAACGCAAAAGTCGCCGACCCTGACCAGCAGACGCCTCGCCCTGACGCGTCTCATCCTGCTCGGCGTCATCATCGGCGCAGCGTGGCATCAATTCAATGCGGAAACCGATCCGCAGCTGCTGATCGGCGCCGCGCTTGGCGTCAGCGCAGTCGCCATCGCACCACTGCTGGTTCTGTCCCTATGGCCACGCGCTGAAGGGCAAGACGGCGCCGTCGCGCTCGTGGTTGGCCTCGCCATGGCGGAGCTGATCTTGCTGATGTCGGGAGACGCCTTGACCGTCGATGTTCTTGCGAGAGCGGGGACGATAGGCTTCATCAGCGCTATCGCCGCAGGCGTCACAGCTAGCCTGCGCCACTCCACAGAACCCGTCAGCGATGGCGCCGCCTTCCTGAACGGATTGTTGAATGGAACTGACGACATTCTGCATCCTGACACGGACGCCTGAACATCATTCACGCAACAAACGCTCAAGCGCCTCGATACGATCAGCGTCGCGGGCCGGCTTGTCCCAGCGAATACGGGCTATGCGCGGAAAGCGCATGGCTACGCCGGACTTGTGCCGCGTCGAACGATTAAGTCCGTCAAAGGCGATTTCGAGAACAAGGCCATCGCCCGGCCCGTGCGTCACCTCGCGCACGGGCCCGAAGCGATTGATCGTGTTGTTGCGCACCCATTTGTCGAGCTGGCCGAGCTCTTCATCTGTGAAGCCGAAATAGGCCTTGCCGACGGGGGCGAGTTCGTCGCCATGGGCGCCCGCACGCCAGACGCCGAAGGTGAAATCCGAATAAAAGGATGAACGCTTTCCATGCCCGCGCTGGGCGTACATCAGGACAGCGTCCACGTTGAACGGATCGCGCTTCCATTTCCACCATGGCCCCTTGGGTCGGCCCGGAACGTAAATGGATTGGCGCCGCTTCAGCATCACGCCTTCGATGGCTTCAGCGTCGGCGCCGGCGCCCGCGCCAGCCGGATCAAGCCGCGCCTGCGCCAGCTCTTCCCATGAATCGAACGGCACAAGCGGCGACCGATCAATACGCGCCGCGCCCGCCCTTTCGATCAAGGCCTCAAGGCGCGCGCGCCGTTCTTCAAAAGGCAAGGGGCGCAGATCCTCGCCATTTTCCGTCAAGAGATCATAGGCACGAATATGCAGCGGATAATCCGCCATCAATTTGCCGCTCACGCTCTTGCGGTTGAGCCGCTGCTGCAACACGCCAAATGGCTGCACGAGGCCCTCGCGCACCACCAGCAATTCGCCGTCAATGGCGACATCGCCGAGATTGGCGGCGCGAAGCGCTTCCAGCATATCGGGGCAGCTTTGCGACATATCCTCGCCGGTTCGCGAATAAAGCCGCTCCGCACGAACGCCCGTGGCGTCGCATCCAGTCACAGCCTGCACCCGCACGCCGTCCCATTTCCATTCCGCCGAAAATTCCGCCGGATCGAGCGTTGCGAAATCTCGGTCATCGATGGCGTGCGCAAGCATCGGCGTTCGAAAAGGCGTGGGATCATCGGTGACGGGACGAGGCTCGCGTCCCTCCACCCAGGCGAAGAGATCGATATAAGGCGCCTTCAACCCGTGCCAGATTTCCTCGACATCATCAGGCGCGAGGCCGCCCATCGCGGCCACAGCCGTCTTGGCGAGGCGCGCTGAAACCCCTATGCGCAGGCCGCCTGTGATGAGTTTCAACAGCGCCCAGCGCCCGGTCTCATCAAGCGTATCAAGCCAGAAGGCGAGCTGCCGGGGTAACGCGCTCTTGCTGGTCTGATGAAGTTGCTCGACGATTTGCGACAGCGTCGGCGCCATGGGCGCGTCGGCCATCTCTACAGGCGCAGGCCAAAGGAGCGCCGCCGTTTCGGAGAGATCGCCAACAAAGTCGTAACTCATCGCAAAGAGCGCAGGATCGGTGCGTTCGCTGATGAGCGTGCGGATGAGCGCGGGTTTCGCGTGGGCGAAACTAAGCCCTCCCGTCATGGCCGCGAGCGCATAACCGCGATCTGGGTCTGCCTCGGCGCCAAAATAGTCTGTCAACAGCCGCAATTTATTGTTGCGCGAAGGCTCGTAGGCCAGACGATCCAGCAAGGCGGCGAAACGGTTCACGGCTGCGCCTCCGCCACCGCCGCTTCGTCATCATCGCCATAGCCCATGAGGTGAAGCGGGCGCGCGCGCAAACCTCGCTGCGTCGCCCAATGCGCCAAAGCGTCTTCCGCGCCATGGGTGATCCACAGTTC
>CANGOK010000055.1 GCA_947455285.1 Beijerinckiaceae bacterium
ATATGGCGGCGGCCGACCTTGGCCTGTCGCAACTTGCAGACCGCTCAGCAGCGCTTGGTGACGAAAATGCCGCAGCGATCCTATGCGTGCGCTGGCGCATGGCGCTTGTCATAGCAGCGATTGGCGCTCCGGCGGCGGCCGCATTCGCCTGGTGCTCAGAATCACTTCCTATCGCCGCGACGGGACTTGCGGTTCTCGCAGGCGCCGCTTTCATGGCTGGAAACGGCCCCGTGTCGATACATCGCGCCGCTTCGCGCATCGGGCGCTTCACCCTGGCCGCGCTCGTTCTGCAGTTCGGCATGACCTTGCCGCGTATAGCGGGACTAAGCCTTGGCGGCGTGACCGGCTGTTTCGCAGCGCTCGCAATCTGGTATGTGGCCGTAGCACTGATGCTTGCCAGACCACCGCAGCGAAGACCGGAAAACATCGGCGCAATGCTGGCCCAGTCCCTGCCGCTCTTCGCCTTCTACGGCGCATGGCTGCTCTTTATCTCGGCGAACCGCTGGATCTCGTGGGCGATATCGAGCACCGATGCGCAATTTGGCCTATTCGCCTTTGGCGCAAGCTTCCTCACGGTTGGCGTGGGTGTCATCTCCAACATCAGCCAGATCCGCTATCCCCGCATCGTCGCGCAAGTTGCAACTTCGCCAGCATCTGGCGGGCGCCTTATGGCAAAGGACCTCACCTGCTTGTCGCTTGCGATCGCAATCTGCGTCGCCCTCGCGATCCCATCAGCGCGCACCATCATCAGCCATCTCTTTCCGCGCTATGAAGCGGCGACCCCTGCTGCGCTGGCGTTGGCGACCTGCGGGGTTCCGCTGGCTATCGTCGCCTGGAGCCTGCCGGTCTCGATCAGCCTGTCATGCCGCCCATGGCGCGACACAATGATCGTATTCGGCCTCCCAATTCTGGCTTTGGCCCCAGCAATGTGGTTTGGCGAAACACGTTCCGGCATCGTGGGACAGGCCTGGGCATGCACTTTTGTCACCTTACTGCTTGCGGGCCTTCAGCTTAACCAACTGCGCCGCGCCGGCGCGATGACCTTGAAAGGCGCAGGTCGCTGCCTTGCACTAGCGAGCGGCCTTGTCGCCATCTTATGCGGAACGATCTCGATGGCCGTGGCTGAAGATCGTCCGATTTATAAAAAACCGCCCTCTGAAGACCTCGTCTTTGAAGAAACCTTCGACCAACTGCGCTTGTGGAGCCGCAGTTCTGGCGTCTGGCAACCCAGCTTGCCGTGGGGCGCACGCACGATACCCACGAATAAGGAACGTCAATTTTACGTAGATGCGCGCATCGATCCGCCCCCGATAGCCCGCCTGGCTCCGTTCTCGCTTGATCAAGGCCTCATCATAACCGCGCGCTCCATCTCCGCCGAGGGCCGCGCTTTGACTGCAGGCCTATCCTATGCATCTGGCATGCTGACAACAGCGCATAGCTTCTCGCAGACATACGGCTATTTCGAGATCCGCGCGAAAATGCCGAAGGGCCGTGGGTTATGGCCCGCGTTCTGGCTTGCGCCGCTCGACCGCTCATGGCCTCCGGAAATCGACGTCATGGAAGCCCATGGGCATTTACTGAGCGGCTATTGGGGCACCATTCACTGGCGGGATGGCGGCAATCCGCAAGAGAAAGGGTTCCGCATCCTTACGCCGGACCTCAGCGAGGACTTTCATGACTTCGGCGTGGAATGGGGGCCTGAACGCATCCTATGGACCTTCGATGGCCGCGTAGTCGCGCATACGCCCACACCCAAAACAATGCACAAGCCGATGTACCTGCTCGTCAACCTAGCTGTCGGCGGAAAATGGCCCGGCGATCCTGACGCATCCACAACGTTTCCCGCCAGCATGCATGTGCAGCGCATAAGCGCCTGGCGCCTCGACGCGAGCAAGGAGAATTCGCAATGATGGTAAGCCCCGCTTCCTGCCTGCGTCTCGTACTTCTGTGCACCGTTCTATCGGGGCCAGGGCCGGCTATAGCCACAGAGTCGAATTACAAGCTCGACACAGGCGACATCGTGGAGATCGATATCTTTGGCATGCCCGATTTCAAGCGCCGCGCCACGGTCAATATCGACGGCGACGTAGCGATCCCCTTTGTAGGCGGCCTGCACGCATCCGGCCTTTCGCTCAGCGATTTGCGGAGCTCCATCGGCGCCGCTCTCATTCGCGCAGGCGCAATGCAAAATCCGCAGGTGACTGTAGAAATCACGGAACATCGTCCATTCTTCATCAGCGGCGACGTCTCTCGCCCCGGCGCCACCGCATGGCGCAAGGGCCTTACAGTCCGCCATGCGATCGCGTTGTCCGGCGGCTTCGATGCTCTTCGGTTTCGTTCAGAAAATCCACTGATGGCGACGCCCGAATTGCGCAGTAGGCAGCAGGCGCTACTGCTCGACCTTGCGCGGGCTGAAACACGGATCGCAAGTCTGCGTGCTGAAATCGCTGACAAGACGGACTTCGAGATGGCGGAAGCATCCACCCCGCAAGGCGCATCCACACAAGTGATGGAAGACATCGCGAAAGCCGAACGCCACGCGTTGCTGAGCCGGGTTCAGCAATGGAAAAAACAAACAGAGTTTCAGCAGCGCAAGGTTGAACAGGCGCGAGAACTGGTCGCAGCGCTGACGGAAAGCCTTGATCAACAAAGCGAGGCGGCGAAATTTCAGAAAACCGCCATGGAACGCACGACCGCGAATGTCGCAAAGGGAGTGGCCGCCATCAATCGCGGGGATGAAGAGCGACGCAGCCTCGCCATGATGAAAGCGAGCGAAACAGACACGCGCTCTCGCCTCGCCAGCGCCAACACCGACCTAGCAACCGCGCTCCGCGAACTCGACCGAGCGACGGCTGACAGGACTGCGACGCTGCAAAAGAATTTTGAGGCAGCCTCCGTAGAACGCGAGAAGGTGAAACTCGACCTGCGCGCGTTGACTGAAAAACTTCTCTACGCCGGGGCCTTGAAAGCGCAGATAGGACGCGCGGCTGCGCCCGAAATCGTGATCCATCGAAACGTCGATGGCGAGAAGACATCTTTCAACGCCGATCAGGACACGCAAATACAGCCCGGAGACCTCATCGAAATCACTATCGATCCCATGGCCGTCGCCGGCCGATAAGCGACAGGGAATTCAAAGGTCCATTCGATGACCCAACAGACGCTGGAAGACAACATCGGCCAATCGCGATCAGGTCTGACCGCGCCCATCGCACTTTCGGCGTTGTTGGCGATCACATGGGTCGTCACCCTGTCGGCAGTCGGTGCTGCAGCGTATCTCGCACCCCTGGGACTGCTGATGGCAGGCGGCGCGGCGTGGCTTGTGGCCTGCGCCATTAGCGGACGAAGCTGGGCGCTCGCAGGCATGCTCGGATTTGCGATTGTTGTTCCAAATATCTATTTCCAGCGTCAGGAACTTCATGAAGCCGTCGGCCTCAACGCACAGAATGGATTGAAGCTGCTTCTATGGACCGCGATGGGAGCGGTCGGGTTGGCGCGTTTGACAAAATACCGAGCGCTAATGAATGACCGGGCAATTCAGTCGATCAGCATCTTCGCCCTGATCGCCATAGCCTCTACCCTATGGTCGCGAACGCCAGCCTATACGGCTGTCGGCTCAATCGGCTTCCTTGCCGCAATCATGTTCTGCTGCGCAGTCGCCGCCGAGATCTCCGAAGAGGCGGTATATAAAACCGTCGTCGCGTCATTTGTGATCTATGCAGCCCTAAATGTAGCAGCCGCAATCGCATTGCCCGAGACAGCATGGCTATTTCCCCATGGCGAAACAGAGGCGCCTAGACTCCAAGGGATCTCCAGCCACCCCAATATTTTGGGAAAGGAAATGGCTTCATTCATCTGCCTCCTTCTACCCCTCGCACTCGCCTACGGAAGGAAACGCACAGCATACATACTTGTCGCCCTCGCGATCGCAATCATCATTGCGACACATAGCAGGACTTCCCTCGGGGCGATCATCATCACCTTGGCCCTGCCCATCATTGCGCGGCCAACTGTCGCCAAATCCGTCGCCTATATTCTAGCCATCGCGATTACAGGCGCCTTGCTATCTCTAGCGGTCGGCTTTGTTCCAAACCTGCAAGCCCTCCTCGACGGCGCGAGCCGAACCAGCGACGGCAGCGAGATCCTAACCCTGACGGGCAGAACGGAATTGTGGGGCTTTGTCTGGGACAAGATCCTCGACGCCCCTTTCCTTGGTCATGGATTCAACGCAGCAGATGCTGTTCTCAGCCGGGAATGGTGGGGCGCCCCGGATGCAAGCGTCGGCGCTCACAACACCTGGCTTCAATCGCTACTGACCACAGGCGTCGTTGGAACAATTCCCTTTGTATACTTCCATGCCGAACTGATCCGCCGCTGGTTTTCTGACCCCAATACGCTCACCAGATTAATATCAACCTATATCCTCATTCTCGGCATGACCGAAGTGGAAATCGCTGCGCATCCGGTGATGCTGACGATTACAGTTTTATTGATCGTCGCAATGGATGTACGCCGCAAACAAAAAGTAACTGTGACGTCATGAAAGAAATTCTTCGGAACTCCGTCGGACGCTTAAAAATAGCTGCTATTGGCGAAGCCCTCAGCATGCTCGGCGCACCAGTGATGCGAAGCCTGATGCGCAATCGGCTCGACCACGCGGGATTGATCCTGATGTTTCACCACGTGGCGCCGCGAAACCCTGATCGATTGACGATCAACAAGGGGCAAGAAATCTCGCCGGAAACGCTTGAAACTGTGCTGACAAGCCTGAAAGCGCAAGGATACGAGCTGGTGTCGATGGATCAAGTTCCAGAGCGCCTAGCTCGTGGATCACGCAGCCCATCACGATTCGCAGCATTGACGTTTGACGATGGGGGGCGAGACAATCTCATTCACGCGGCGCCTATTCTCCAGCGCCACGACGCGCCCTTCACCGTCTATGTGACCACCAGCTTCGCTTCAGGCCTTGTCGCGCCTTGGTGGCACGTAATAGAGCGCGCGGCGATGGCGGCGCCATGCCTAATCATAGAGACCAGCCGAGGACCACTGCGCTTCGACACCTCCGACCACCCGCGGAAAATCAGGGCGGCCGAGGCTCTACATCACATTTTTTGGGGCACCAATGAAACCAACCGCCAGCGCTACACAGCGGACCTCGCCTCGCAAGCCTGCATCGACCTCGGCTCCCTGACGCGTGAACTTTACATGGATTGGGCGGAACTTTCTGAAATCGCCAAGCTGCCAAACTGCACCATAGGCGCACATACCACGACCCACGCCTTTCTCGCACAGCTGGATGAGAGATCCGCTATGAGAGAGCTCGTCGACGCGCGCGACATCATTCGTCAACGCCTGAACGTCGCCGTCGATCATCTCTCATACCCCTATGGCGCAACCGGATGTTGTGGAACACGCGAATTCGAACTCGCTCGAGCAGCTGGTTACACGACCGCAGTCACCACGCGTCGAGGCGTTCTAGAGCATAGCCACATGAACGATCTGACGAGCCTGCCTCGGGCGCCGATCAATGGTCATTATCAACAGCCAGTGATGATCGACGCCTTGGTGAGCGGCCTGCCGTTGACGCTGGCGGCTCAGGCAGGCGCTCTCGCCTCCACGTTGAAAAACAGCCTACGGCCTTCTGTTGAAAGACGCCCTTTACGAAATAACGACTCCATAGACGAAGCAAGCCACTCAGCTTTCATAAGTCGAATGGAGAGGATAAAAAGCTGAGGGCCAGCTATTTCACAACCGGCCCCATGATCTTTCGTGCAGCCCCAGTCACCTGAAGTGTGAAGAGGCCGGAATTCGCACGGTCAACGGCATAGACATAGCCACGCTCGTCAACCTCAACATTATTGATCTGGATCACTGGCACGCATCCGCGGCGCTGTTTCTCATCATCGCAACGGAAGTCGGTGTTGCGATTGCGAGCGGGAATGAAGTAGCCGACCTCCTTCGGCGCGTAGGGATCGCGAACGTCGAGCATACGAACGCCTGCGTTGAACCAGGAGAAGAACATCAGCCGGCCATAGAAAGCTGGGGCCATGCTTTCATTGCTCGCATGGGCGCCAAACCTGCCGCCACGATCGCAGAACTTGCCGGCGCGCTCATCAGGCTCATAGGAAGCGACACCCATGGGATGCTTCTCATCGGTGACATCGGCGAAGTAGACCATCTGCCGCGCCTCGCCACAGGCGGTGGTGTTGTTCTCATTGACGACCACCATAAAGTGGCGGGCCTGCTCGACGCTGTCACGAGAGAAACGGGTCGGCTTCAATCCGTAAAGCGGAAACGCCGTGTGGGCGCCAAGGAAGGATGGCAGCGTCAACCTGCCGACCTCCATCTGCTTAAGGGAATCCACATTCGCCTCCAGACCACCGTTGAGCATCTTTTGCTTGTCGATGATGACGGCGGCGCCATCCTTGTTGGTCCCGTAACCAAAGAAAACGCGATCAAGGCCGTTGCGGCCAAGGATTGGACCGTGCAGAGCGGCTGGACCAGCCCCGCTGGCGCCACGCAGATGCTCTGGCAAGCTGACCTCGCGGATCTTGCGCGGCTTCTCCGGGTTTGAGAGATCATAGACGTGAGTCACGCGCTGGATCTTCCAGGTTTCGCTGGCTCCGGTATGAACGAGCAGCGCCAGGCCGCTTTTGCAGTCCCAATCGTTCTTGTGGGTGCTTTGCAGTCCGTCGATGCGCCAGACCAATTTCGGCTTCTCTGGCGTGGTCACATCCCAGATCTGCTGGCCGCTCTCGCCGAATGTGCGCAGCATGTAGAACTTGGTGGGATCGGCGCCTGACAATTCGCCGCCCCCGCATACACGCGTCATCTGCGCGCCGCCGGTCTCGCGCCCCGGCGCCTCCTTGCCCTTGTCGCCGGAAATATGAAACAGCAGCTTCGGCTTGCGGATATTGGTCACATCGAGAATGGAGGTTCCATTCTCCTCCTGTTCCCCATTCAGCGGATTGACCGTGCGCCCGCCGTGGTGGCCGACGTAAAGGATCCAGCGCTTGCCTTGCTGCTTGATCGTTGGTTGATAGGCGGTTCTGGCGGCAAGATCATGCCAACCCAGCTGTTGAAGCCCTTTGGCCTCTGTCTTGGTTGCGTCATAGGCCTTCGCAGCGCGCGCGGCAGTTGCGGGGCCTGCCGGGTCATTGTCCGGCGCATTCACGCTTTTGACCTGAGCAAATGCAGCGCTGGCGGATAACGCCAAAAGCGCTACGCAGGTAAGGCGGACGGTTCGCATGGCGTTCTCCCTTTTGATCCCTAGCGATCGAGTATCTTCTTCACCAGCTCGATCACCTCGGCGGGGGCGCTTGCAGCTTCTTTCAAGATGGATTCAACTTCCGCGCCCGACACAAGATTCACTTCGATTTTGTTGCGCTCGGCTTCTGCGATGAAAGCGGAATCCGCCATGGTCGCGGCGAATGCGTCGCGCAAAACCTTCACGCGCTCCGCGGCCATGCCCGGAGGAGCGATGAGCGGGCGTCCGAGCGGCTCGCGCGATAGCAGAAAATCAAGAGCCTTGCGGTCGCTTGGATTTTTTACGAGGTCTTGAATGACCGGGAGATCCGGCGGAGCGCCCGGCAAATCCTTGTGTCCGGTCTTGAAGAGAATGTTTATCTTCTTGTCACGCAGCCAGTCAGGATGGGCGGCGAGGATCGAACTCCAGGACCAATAAGCGATTCCATCAAGCTCGCCCGTCTCCAATTGCAGGGACGCCTCGGTCGTCTCACGATAGCCCTTGATCACCTTGAACTTCGTGCCTGCAAGATTATTGAACGCCAGCGGCATGATTTCGGAATCTGCCCCGGCGCCCGTGCCAGGCACCAGTAGCTCGTTCTTTGTGAGGTCATCAAAGGTCTTCACCTTGGATGTCATCCACGACAGGGCGACCGTAACCTCGCGGTTCATGCTGCCGAGCCAATTGAGCTGCAGCGGATCGAAATTCACTTCATTCTTGCCAAGGAACGGTTCAAATGCGAGTCCGCGACCAATCATGGCGATGGCGGTTCCGTCCTTGGGAGCGATGCGGTTCATGAAATCGACAAGCTTGAGCCCCCCTGCCCCCTGCATGTATTGCACAATAACCGTTGGCTTGCCGGGAATGTGATCGCCCAAATAACGAACGAGAAGGCGGCTATAGACATCGTAAGTCGAGCCCGCGCCAGAGAAGACATAAAGCGAAATTTGCTTGCCCTTGAAAAAGGCTTCCGGCGACTGCGCGCTCGCTTGAGGCGCGACTAGCGATAGGCCTAGCGCAGCAAGAGCCATGCGTCGGGTGATCCGTGACATCGATGCCTCCCTGTGCCGTCAATTGCGAATGTTCTGAAGAAAAAGCTCGGTTGGAATTTCATGCCCAAGGCCCTGAGCCTTGGCTCGCTCATAGACGTGGCCAGCCACGGCGTAGAACTGCGCCCCCTGAAGATTGCCCCGCTCCGACCACGTGATTTGATCGCGAGACGTGCGGCCTGTGGTCTTCCCGCTCAAAATGTCGGCGAGCGTGATGCGCTTGTCCGGCAGGGCGACGCCATGCGCCTTTTTACCAGAGCGACCATCTCCGAACTTGCGTTTGCTCGCGCCGGCTTCCCAAGCAATATATTCGTCATCAAGCGCAAGCTCGGGACGCCCTATGGGAGCGGGCGCATCGCCAAAGCGCAAATAGACGTCCACCCGATCGATCGTCGCTTGATCCGGCAAGCCGCTTCCACCGATATTGACGACATGCGCGCCTTTCTCGATCAGCGCGCCGTTGAGCACAGGAATGGCCGAGTCTGTCAGCGCCGCGACAATGTCAGCGCCTTTATAAATGTCTCCAGGGCGGTCGCAGACCTGAACTTCAATATTATATTTGGCCGCCATCTCCCGCCCGAAGGCTTCCCGGTTCGCCTTGGTCGGGCTGAACACCTGCAGCTTCTCGATATTGCGGACCGCCATGAATGAGGCCATGTGATCTCGGGCCATCCCTCCCGAGCCCAGCATTCCGACGACTTTCGCGTCCTTGCGCGCCATATATTTGACGCCGATGCCTCCATCGCCAGCGACACGCATGTGCTGCAAGACGCCATCGTTGATGAAGGCGAGCGGCTCGCCGGTTTCAACTGACGTAAGAAAGATCAGACCGCAAAACAGGCCTGGCTTGGTGCAATACTTCTCTTGCGTGACCACATCACCGTTGCGCGCCTCATAGATAATGTCCGACTTCATGCGCACAGCGAAATATCCGCTGGCTGATCCACCTTCCATGGAGCCGAATTGATAATTTCGGTCGGGATCGCTTGTGGGAATGCGTATGTCGATGCGCGGCCTGCAAACGGCCTCGCCGATGGAAAGCTTGCGATAGGATTCCTCAAGCACCGCGATCGTGTCTTCAATCGTGAGGACCTTTGCGACGTCATCATTGTTGATGATCAGGGTCATCCGCTCCTGAGCCCCCTCCCGATTGTTCTTCCACGTGAGAGTTGCAAGAAAAGCGCGGCTTGGCAACAATGGTCACAAATGGGGGAAACAGATGGAAGCCAGCCTTGGCAAGCAAGCAATCGAATGCGCGGCACACGCGCCCCTGACTGGACTGACCGTGATCGAGATCGGGCACAGCGTCGCGGCCCCCTTCGCCGGTCAGGTGCTGGCTGATCTTGGCGCGCGCGTCATCAAGATTGAAAACCCGCAACGCGGCGACGATGCGCGCAGTTGGGGCCCGCCCTTCTGGCAGGGCATGGCCACGATCTTCCAGTCGGTCAACCGCAACAAGGTCTCCAGCGCCATTGATCTCAAGGACCCGCAAGCGCGTGGCAAGCTCGCCGATTTCATCGTGGCGGAAGCCGATATCGTCCTGCAAAACATGCGAGCGGGCCTGCTCGCCTCGCTGGGGCTTGACGCAGCGAGCCTCCGGGCGCGCAACCCTCGTCTCATCTATTGCAACCTGAGCGCCTTCGGACCCACCGGCCCGCTTGCAGGACGACCGGGCTATGATCCCTTGATGCAGGCTTTCGGCGGCATCATGAGCGTCACAGGAAATGAAGGCGAACCTCCCGTGCGCGTAGGCGTCTCGATCGTCGATCAGGGCGCGGGCATGTGGTCCGTCATCGGCATTCTGGCGGCGCTTCAGCGTCGCAATGCGACCAACGAAGGGTGCGAGATCGATACATCGCTCTATGAAACAGCCCTGTCTTGGATCGGCGCGGCCTCCGCCGGCTATCAGGCCACCGGCCGCACGCCGCCGCGCCGAGGTTCGGAAAATCCGAGCCTCGTACCCTACAAGGTCTTTCAGGCGAGCGATGGCGATCTCGTGATCGCGGCGGGCAATGACAACCTATTCCGCAAGCTCGCCCATGCTCTCGGCCGCGGCGACTGGATGGAGGACGAACGTTTCGCCACCAATTCAGCGCGCGTCGTCAATCGAGTAGTGGTCAATGAGGCTGTGCAGGCGATGGTGGGCCAACGCACACGCGCCGAACTCTGCGCCCTGCTCGATGAAGTCGATGTGCCCGTGGCGCCCTTGCAGAGCGTCGATCAGGTGCTCGCTCATCCCCAGACGCAGGCGCTCGACATGTTCCAGAAGGCGCCCGACGCGGATATGCGCCTCATGGGAAGTCCGCTCAGCTTTGACGGTCAGCGGCCACAGTTCAAAAGCAGACCGCCGGAACTGGGCTCGCACACAGACACGATCATGGGCTGGAAAGACGACGCCTGACAGCTCAGCGTCCCTGCCAGACAGGTTCGCGCTTTTCGAGGAATGCGCGGGCGCCCTCCTTGCGATCCTCGGAATGGTAGACGTCCGGCCCTGCATCCAGCCTGATGCCCGAATGTAGCGGCAGGCCATGCGTCTTGCGGAAGGTGAGCTTCATGCGCTGCAGGGAAAGCGGCGCGTTGCGCGCGATCTCGCCCGCCAACTCCATGCCGACGCTCATGAGTTGGTCAGCGGGCGCGATCCGGTTGACGAGGCCCCAGCGCTCAGCCTCAGCAAGTTCGATGCGCCGCCCGGTATAAAGCCATTCCATGGCGATCCCGGGCGGAACCATCGTCGGCAGGATCACCGAAGCGAAATGCGCGCCCATGCCGCGCTTGGCCTCCGGCACGCCGAAGAAGGCGTTATCGGCGGCGACGCGCAGATCGCAAGCGAGAGCCAGTTCGCATCCGCCTGCGAGCGCCGGCCCGTTCACGATTGCGAGAAGAGGTTTGCGCGAGTCGATCATGACTTCGTAGAGGCTGCGCTCTGGCTCATGCAGCGGCCCGCGATAGGTTCCCGTCGATTCATCGGTGGCCCGCGCATCCTTCAGGTCGGCGCCCGCGCAAAACGCGCTGCCCGCTCCGGTGATCGCCACGACCGTCACATCGTTATCGACATCCGCAGCGATGATCGCCCGGCGCAGCGCCTGCGACAGATCGCGCGACAGGGCGTTGCGACGTTCGGGCCGGTTCAGCGTGAGAAGACGGACCTTGTCCTTCGTTTCGATCTTGAGAATGTCGGCGTCGCTCATGTCTGTCGTCCCATAATTCCTCGTCGCCCATATTGTTCGCAGATCCGGTGAAAAGCAAAGAGCGGCAAGGCGTCCCACTTGAACCGCCGCAGGGCGCCATGCCATTCTGCCGAGCAATTCAGGAGGCAGAGTTCGTGTCCGATCTTCCCAAAGAGATCAAAATTGTCGAGGAAGGCCCGCGTGAGGGGTTCCAGTTCGAAGCTGGGCCAATCGCCACTGCCCGCAAGATCGAACTGATCGACGCGCTCTCAACCACCGGTTTAAAGCAAATTCAGATCGTTTCCTTCGTCGACCCGCGGCGCGTGCCCGGCATGGCCGATGCCGAAGATGTCGTGCGCGGCATCACGCCTGCCGAAGGCGTCGCCTACACCGGCCTTTGGCTCAACGATAAGGGCTTTGAACGCGCCCTCGCCACCCAGCGCCTCAAGGTTTCTGGTACGATCACTGTGGGCGCATCTGACGCATTCCTGAAGCGCAACCAGAACCGCACGATCAAGGAACAGATCGCCTCCCAGCACGCGATCACAGCTCGCTACACACAGCTTGGCATACCCGTCACGCGCGGGGGCATGATGGCGGCCTTCGGTTGCAATTTCGAAGGCGACATTCCGGTGCAACGCGTGGTTGAACTGGTGGGTGAGATTCTGGCGATCGCGCAAGCCAACGACGTCAGCCTCGAATATGTCTCGCTTGCCGACACAATGGCATGGGCGACCCCGCTCGCCATCAAGCGCGTGGTGGGCGCCGTGCGCGACAAATATCCTGATCTCGAACTATCGCTGCATCTCCACGACACACGCGGCCTAGGCCTCGCCAACGCCTATGCTGGCCTTGAAATGGGCGTCAGAAGGTTTGACGCAGCGGTGGCGGGCCTCGGCGGTTGCCCCTTCGCCGGTCACGCGGGCGCGGCGGGCAATATCTGCACGGAAGACTTCGTCCTGATGTGCGAGGAGATGGGCGTCGCCACGGGCGTCGATCTCGACGCCCTCATCCAATGCGCCTTGCTGGCCGAAGACATTGTCGGCCATCCCCTGCCCGGCGCAGTGATGAAGGGCGGCGCCCTCGCGCGTCTTCGAGCAGCGAAGCAGGCGAGTTGAGCCCACAAATTTGAGAATTAAAAAACAAAAAGGGAAACGCGCATGAATGACGAAGAGCTCGCCGGCGCCGGCCTGGCGATGGTTCCGGTCGGCGATGATTACCCTGAAATTAGGGAAGCGATCCGCGCCATCTGTAGCGACTTTCCCGGCGAATATTGGCGCAAGCTGGAAGACACCGGCGACTATGCGAAGGAGTTCGTGGGGGCGCTCACCGAGGCGGGTTTCCTCTCCGCGCTGATCCCTGAGTCCTACGGCGGCTCCGGCCTGCCCCTTCGCGCAGGCGGCGTCATTCTGGAAGAGATCCACGCCGCAGGCTGCTCGGGCAACACCTGCCATGCGCAGATGTATATGATGGCCATGCTCGTGCGTTACGGCTCGGATGACCTCAAGAAGCGCTATCTGCCGGGCATCGCATCTGGGGAAGTCCGCTACCAGTCATTCGGCGTGACGGAGCCCACCACCGGATCCGATACGCTCCAACTGAAGACCCGCGCCGTGCGCGACGGCGATGATTACGTCATCAATGGCCAGAAGATCTGGACCTCGCGCGCGCTCCATTCCGATCTGATGACCCTGCTGGTGCGCACGACCCCGGTGGATCAGGTCAAGCGTCGCACCGATGGCCTCTCTGTCCTGCTGGTCGATATCAGGGAGTCCGTTGGCAAGGGCATGACCATCCGTCCCATAGAGACGATGAACAAGCATCAGACCAACGAAGTCTTCTATGACAACCTGCGCGTGCCCGTGAAAAACCTGATCGGCGTCGAAGGACAGGGCTTCAAGCATATTCTTGAGGGCATGAACTCCGAGCGCATTCTGGTCTCCCATGAGTCTCTTGGCGACGCCCGCTACTTCATCGAGAAGGCGACCAACTACGCCAAGGAGCGCGTCGTTTTCGGCCGCCCCATCGGCCAGAACCAGGGGATCCAGTTCCCCATCGCCCGTTCCTATGCGGAATGGCGCGCAGCCGATCTCATGGTGCGCACGGCGGCGGCCAAATTTCAGGCCGGACTGCCCTGCGGAGAGGAGGCCAATCTCTCGCGCCTGCTGTCGTCGGAAGCTGCATGGAACGCGGGCGAAGCCTGCATGCAGACCCACGGCGGCTTCGCCATGGCGCGCGAGTATGACATCGAACGCAAATGGCGCGCGGCGCGCAACCAGCGCATCGCCCCCATCTCGACCAATCTCATCCTCGCCTATATCGGCCACGGGGTGCTGGGATTGCCGAAATCCTATTAGAACGCTACTGCGACACCGCGCCGCAA
>CANGOK010000056.1 GCA_947455285.1 Beijerinckiaceae bacterium
GGGAACCGAAGCGATCGTCTTAAGGATCTGCGAGGCGATGGCGTAGGGGTCGCCCTGCGAGTTCGGACGGCGATCTTCGAGATAGCCCTTGTAGTTGTTGTTCACGAAGCTATGGGGAACGCGGATAGAAGCGCCGCGATCAGCCACGCCCCAGCTGAACTGGTGGATCGACTGCGTCTCATGCTTGCCAGTCAGGCGCATGTGGTTGTCGGGACCATAAACCGCAATGTGATCATCGCGATTGGCTTCGAAGGCGGCCATGAGCGCCTCGAAATAGGCCTTGCCGCCGACTTCGCGCAGATGGGTCGTCGAGAAGTTCGCATGCATGCCCGAGCCGTTCCAGTCGGTGTCGCCGAGCGGCTTGCAGTGGAACTCGATGTCGATGCCGTACTTCTCGGTGAGACGCAGAAGCAGGTAACGAGCCATCCAGACTTCGTCAGCGGCGCGCTTGGAGCCCTTGCCGAAAATCTGGAATTCCCACTGCCCCTTGGCCACTTCGGCGTTGATGCCTTCGTGGTTGATCCCGGCGGCGAGGCAGAGGTCGAGATGCTCTTCGACGATCTGGCGGGCGATGTCGCCCACGTTCTTGTAGCCAACGCCGGTGTAGTACGGGCCCTGGGGAGCGGGATAGCCATTCTCCGGGAAGCCGAGCGGACGGCCGTCCTGATAGAAGAAATATTCCTGCTCGAAGCCGAACCAGGCGCCGGGATCGTCCAAAATGGTGGCGCGCGAGTTGCTCGGATGCGGCGTCTTGCCATCGGGCATCATGACTTCGCACATGACCAGCACGCCATTGGTGCGGCCGGCGTCAGGATAGACCGAAACGGGCTTCAGAACGCAGTCGGAGCTACGGCCTTCGGCCTGCATGGTCGAACTGCCGTCAAAACCCCACAGCGGAAGCTGATCGAGCGTCGGGAAGTGATCGTATTCCTTGATCTGCGTCTTGCTACGCAAGTTCGGAACAGGCGTATATCCGTCGAGCCAAACGTACTCGAGTTTGTACTTCGTCATCGAGACCCCTCATAATTCATGCGCGCAATTGATGGACGCCTCGATGCGACCACCCGCATGAACAGGGAGAAGCAAATATCGTACCAAAAAGAGCCCTCGCAAACCCAGCTCTTTGACCGGGATTATTGCTGACAGATAAACACGGCGCCTTCCGAAAGGGCGCCGCTGCGCGCAAAAACGTCAAAATGCACATTTATTAATCAATCCCGCCACGGTGCTTCCCGCTCAATGGTTCAAATGACCTATGGCGTAGGGGCGCAAAATTGATTACTCAGGTTGCAAGGCCAGAGAAGCTTTTGACACGGGAGGATTTCGCAATGTTCACGCGCCGGCAATTCGTTAAGACTGCAACCGCGACAACCGCTCTCACGCCATTTCTGAGCGTTGGCGCACAAGCCGATACCTATCCTGATCGCGAAATCCATTCCATCGGCATGTTTCCCGCAGGCTCAGGCGCGGATGTCATGGTCCGTTATTTCTCCAATCGCCTGAGCGAGATGGCGGGCAAGCCCGTCATTGTCGACAACAAGGCGGGGGCCTTCGGCAATATTGCGACGTCTTTCGTTGCGCGCGCGAAGCCTGATGGTTACACGATCTATATCGCGCCCGGGAGTTCGGTTCTGGCTGCGGCGCCCTCGCTGTTCAACCAGCTCAGTTACGACCCGATCAACGATTTTGAACATATCACCACTCTGTTCAAGGTGAGCTTCATCCAGATCGTGGCGGGCAATAGCCCCTACAAGAATGTGGCCGATCTGACCAAAGCCCTGAAGGAAAAAGGCGCCAAGGCATCCTATGGTTCTCTGGCCAATACGGGGCTGGTCAGCAGCGAGCTCTATAAGAAGGCCTTTGGATTGAGCACCGTCGAGGTGAAATACAAGGAAGTTCAGAGCATGATCGTCGACCTCGTGAACGGGGTCACCGACTTCTGCCACATCGATCCGACTAGCGTATTGGGCCAGTTGCAAGACGGAAGCGTACGCGCCATCGCGACTTCGTCCAGCCAGCGCATCAACGCCCTGCCCGATGTGCCGAGCGCTGCGGAAGCGGGCATCACGGACCTCGACCTAGTGGCCTGGTGGTCGGTCCATACCCCCAAAGGCACGCCCAAGCCGGTTCTCGATCAGCTCGAGATCTGGTTCAACAAACTCGCCCGCGATGCGGAAGCCGCCAAATGGCTCGCCACGATCGGCTGCGACCCCTATCCCGGCGATGGCAAATTGGTGAGGGAACTGCTGGAAAAAGATATCAAAGCCTGGGACGGCTATGTGAAACTGGCCAATATCCCGAAGCTCGGCTAAGGGGCGGCCTTATCTGAATCGAAATATCGAGAAGAGCGCTCAGACCGGGCGCTCTTTTTTCGTTGGGGCGATTGAAATTGTGGCGCCCCCTCAACTTCCTCGCCCTATCCACGCACTGCCCCCTTCGCTATCATAGTGAAAAAATGAGGGGGGGGAACGAATGCCTGGCAGATGGGCGATGATCGCGACAGTCCTTTTCGGGACCGCATTCTTTCAAGGGCCTGCGAAGGCGGCCGAATTGCCAGACGGCCCGGCGACGGTCTTGGTGGGCTTTGGTCCGGGCGGACTTGGCGACATCGTCACGCGACTTGTGGCGAACAGCATGGCGTCCTCCCTTGGCAAGCCCTTTGTCGTCCAGAACATGCCCGGCGCCAGCGGTTTGGCCGCAGCAGCAGCCGCGACGCGCGCACGCCCGGATGGCAACACGATGTTGCTCGTGAGCGGGCAGAACGCCGCGAGCCCGTCGCTCTTCAAGGAGATGCCCTATAATCCGAGCGACCTCTCGGGCCTCTCGACGATCGGGCTATTCAACTTCGTATTTGTGGCGAATAAGAACAGCGAGGTCAAAGACATCGCGTCGATGATCGATTACGCGAAGAAGAACCCTGACAAATTCAACATCGGCACGATCAGCACCGGCAGCGCCCAAAACCTTGCGGCCTTGCTATTCCTCTCCAAGATCGGCCTGAAGGCGCAAACCATCACCTTCAAATCGACTGGCGAACTCGTGACTGCGCTTTCAGGCGGGCATATTCAGGTGATCGTCGAAACTGTTCCGGGCATCATCGGCCAGATCAACTCGGGTGAACTCCGGGGCCTAGCGGTGTCGTCGACCGAACCACTGGCCTATTTGCCTGGCGTGCCGACCTTCAAGTCGCTCGGCATCGATTTCGAACTCACGTCATGGAACGGCTTCATGGTGCCGGCGAAGACGCCACGTCCGATCATCGACCTGTTGAACGCCCATGTCGTCAAGGCGCTGGAAGACCCGGAGAACAAGGCGAAGCTCGTAAAGCTCGGCCTCACGCCGAAGGCGAGTTCGCCCGAGGAGCTCGAAAGGCTCTATAAGGAAGATGAACAGCGTTGGCGGCAGGTGATCGCCGACACCAAGATCGAGAAGCAATAAACGGACAGGATCGAAGATGAGAGACGACACCAGCAGCCACAAGCCCGCGTCAATCAGCCAGGAAGAGTGGGACGTGCGCGTTGATCTTGCCGCCTGCTACCGGCTCGTGGATCACTTTGGCATGTGCGACCTGCACCTGAACCATATCTCCGCCCGCGTGCCCGGCGCGGAAGAGCATTTCCTCATCAACCCGTTCGGGATGATGTATGAGGAAATCACCGCCTCTTCGCTCATCAAGATCGATCTGGCTGGAAACATAATCGCCAACAGCAACCCCGAATATGGCGTCAACCTGCCGGGTTATGTCATTCACAGCGCCATCCACGGCGCGCGCCATGACGCCAAATGCGTGCTGCATACGCATACGCCCGCCGGCATGGCCGTCTCGACCCTGAAATGCGGCCTCTTGCCCATCACCCAGACCGCAATGCGCTGGGGCAAGATCGCCTATCACGACTTCGAAGGCGTCGTGGTTGATCTCGACGAGCAGAAGCGGCTCGTGGCGAATATGGGCGAAGCTGAAGTGATGATCCTGCGCAACCATGGCCTGCTCGCCGTCGGCGCGACCATCGCCGAAGCTTTCAGCAATATCTTCCGCCTTGAGCGCGCCTGCCAGACGCAGCTTCTGGCCATGGCCTGCAACTCGGAAATGATCGTTCCGTCGGCTGACGTCATCCAGCGGTCTGCAACGCAACTGCGGCTGTCAGCATCGCCGGACGCCAGGGGCGTGCGTCGGCCGCAGGGAGCGCAGGAATGGCCCGCGCTTAAGCGTATGCTTGATCGTCGCGACCCCTCCTATAAGACCTGACGCGGGCAGAACCTTATGAAGATCGTCATTTATTCGCCCTTCGCCGCTGCGGAGATGGAGGCCGAGCTTTGCAAATTGCCCGGCGTCCATGCAGTTGTGGCGAAGGATAAGACCTCCGCCATTGCGCATATCGCGGAGGTCGATGGCGTCGCGATTCCCATGAGCCTGTTTGATGACGACATCGGCAGCGCGCTTGCTTGCGCCAAGCAAATACGCTGGATTCACTTCATTTCATCGGGCACCGATCCGCTTTTGAAATGGCCTGCGGCTGAGGGCGTGGTCGTGACGAACTCCGCCGACGCATGGGCGCCGACCGTCGCCGAACATGCGGTGGCCATGCTGATCAGCCTGTTCCGTCAGTTTCCCCTGATGAATGAGTTGAAGGCGACCCAAACATGGGCGCAGCTCGATCTGCGGCCCAAGCTTCGCTCGCTGGAAGCTTCCACGGTGCTCATCCTCGGCTTTGGCGCCATAGGCCAGCGCGCCGCCGAGCTGTTGCGAGTCTTCAATCCGAGTTTGATCGCCGTTGGGCGGGCAAGCCGCGCACATCCCCTTGTGGAGCGCGTCGCAGCGGTCGATGAACTCGACGCATTGCTACCGCAAGTCGACGCCGTGATAGCGGCCCTGCCATTAGACCCCACGACCCGCAATCTTCTCGATGCGCGCCGCCTTGGCCTGCTGCAAAGCCATGCGGTCGTGGTCAATGTCGGGCGTGGAGAGACGATTGATGAGGCGGCGCTCGCTGCGGCGTTGATGGACGGCAAGATCGCGGGCGCAGGCCTTGACGTCTACCAGACCGAACCCCTGCCGAAAGACAGTCCGCTCTGGAAGGCGCCGAACCTGATCCTGTCCCCCCATGTCGCGGGTATGGGCCGCTCGCATCTCTTCAAACGTATGGTTGAGGTCTGCGTGCGCAACGCCAAGGCCATCTGCCCAAACTAAAACAAAACGAAAATAAAATTATGATCCGGGAGGAATGAATGGGCGAGAAGACCACCTATCTCGAATGGGAGCGCAACACGCGCATGCCCGTCCCGGCGCCGCCGCCAAAGCCCAGCACCTTGAGCTCTCGGTGGTCGACGGCGAACGCATACAGGAAAGCGTGACGCGCGTATCTCGCTCTCCAAAGGAAGTTATCCGTGCGCTACGCGACGTCGTGCTTGGCGCCGAAGCCTCAGCCGAGATGGATCGCAAATAGCAGGACGGCTCAATCCACCCCGATCTTCGACAGCTTCACGATTTCGCCCCAGCGTTTGATCTCTTTGTCGATGAAGCTGCGGAACTCGGCGGGGGTCATTGTCCACGCCTCGGCGCCGTCTCGGTCAAGCGCCTCCATCACCGCCTTTTCCGTCATCGCCTTGCGAATTTCGACGTTGATCTTTTCGATGATGACGTCAGGCGTGCCCTTGGGCGCAATCAAGCCATACCACTGCGACGCCTCGAAACCGGAGATGGTTTCGGAGATGGAGGGTATGTCGTTGGCGGAAGGCAGGCGCGTCGTGCTGGCCGTACCAAGCGCGCGCAACGTGCCTGAACGCACATGGGGCAGGACGGCGGGACCGCCGGTCATCATTAGCTGGATCTGGCCTGCAAGCAGGTCGGTGACGGCAGGAGCCGTGCCGCGATAGGGAACATGGGTCATATCAGTGCCCGTCGCGACCATGAATGCGGCGGTTGCGATATGCGCAGCGCTGCCATTGCCGCCGCTGCCATAGTTCACCTTGCCGGGGTTCTTCTTCAGGTAATCCACCAGTTCGGCGATATTGTTCGCGGGAACGGAGGGATGGACGACGCAGATGTTATGAACCTTCGCGAGCATGGATATATGCGCTACCCCGTCGACCGGGTCATACTGCAACCCCTTGTAGAGCGATGGATTGACGCTGAGCGTGCCGATGTGGCCCATGCCGATCGTATAACCGTCCGGGGCGGCGCGTGCGATCTGCGTCGTGCCAGTGGAGCCACCCGCGCCAGGACGGTTGTCCACCACGACGCCCTGCCCCCATGCGCCAGTGAACTTCTGGCCAATGATGCGCGCCAGAATGTCGGTCGAGCCGCCGGGCGTGAAGGGAACGATCAAGGTGATCGGGCGCGTAGGCCAAGCCTCCTGCGCGCGCGCTCCGGAAAGGCTTGCGGCGCCGCTCGCCAGACCACCAGCCACCACAGCGCGACGAGAGAGGTTCAAATTCATTCCGCGGCTCCACAAGAACAATGGGTAAGTCCCCACTCAATACCACCGCCCACGCGGCCGAAGCAATCGCGGCGGGTTGCCTGTCGAAGGCTGATGTCTGTAGAAGCGGTCACCGTTTGGCGGCGACGAGACGACTGCGAAAGTCAGGCTTATGCCGTGATGAATATGGCGACGGAGTAAAGGGCGTGGGCGGTCCTCTGGAAGGTTTGCGGGTCATCGATCTGAGTTCGGTCGTCGTTGGCCCCGTCTGCACGGGCGTGCTCGCCGAACAGGGCGCCACCGTCATCAAGATCGAAGGGCCGCAGGGCGATCTCCTGCGCAATCTCGGCGGCGCTGCGCGCAACAAGGGCATGAGTGGGAAGTTTCTCAACTTCAACCGCGGGCGCCATTCCCTATGCCTCGATCTCAAGCAACAGAGCGCGCGCGATGCGCTCATGCGCCTGGTCGAAGGCGCCGATATCGTCGTCACCAATATGCGCCCCGAAGCCCAGCGTCGCCTCGGCGTTGACGCCGCCGCCCTTTGCGCCAGGGCGCCGCGCCTGATCCATTGCTCGATCGTCGGCTTCGGCGCAGGAGGGCCTTATGAGGGCAGACCTGCCTATGACACGGTCATTCAGGGTTCATCCGGCATGGCGGGATGCTTCGAAGCCTCGACCGGCGAGCCGCGCTTCATACCTATGGTGATCGCCGACCATATCTGCGGCCTCATCGCCGCGCAGGTCATCGGCTTTGCGCTCTATCGCCGCGAGCGCACAGGCAAGGGCGAGGCGATCGAGGCGCCCATGTTCGAAAACATGGCGGCGTTTGTGCTGCAGCAGCACATGGGAGCGATGACTTTCAATCCGCCGCTGGGCAAACCGGGCGACCCGCGGATTCTCAGCCCCGACTCCCGCCCGATCCCCACCGCAGACGGCTATGTCTGCGTCTCCGCCAATACGGACGCGCAGGCCCATGGCTTCTTTGACGCGATCGGCCGCCCGGAACTCAAGACAGACCCACGCTTCGCAACCCTGAGCGCGCGCGTCGCCCATACGGCTGATTATTTCTCCATTCGAATGGGGTCGCTGAAGGACAAGCCCTCCTCATATTGGCTGGCTCTCTTCGACAAGCATGACGTGCCCGCCATGCCCTACAATACGATTGAATCCCTGCTCACAGATCCGCATGTGCAGGCGGTGGGGCTGGTGTCGCAAGAGGACCACCCAAGCGAGGGGACGACTTACGCCATTCACGCGCCCAACAAGATGAGCGGCGGGATGGCCTCCCTCGGCCGCCCTGCCCCGCGCCTTGGCGAAGATGGCCCCGATGTGCTGCGAGAATTCGGGTTCACTGATGCGGAGGTCGAGGCGCTCAGGGCGTCTAGAGCTCTTATCGAAACCGGGAAATAGTACTTTCCGGCGCGGAAGGCGCTAGCGCTTCGGCGTCTTCTCCAGAACCTCCTGCAACTTCGCCTTCCAGAACCGCGCATTGCCGGTCGTGCCGTGGCCACGCGTGTCTGGGCTAGCGGGAACGATATAAAGCGACCCGCTCTTCACCTTCTTCATCGCCTCTTCCATGACCCCCAACTCTGGAGGATTCCGCTCATCGTCAGCAGCGTTGATTGCGAGCACGACAGAGGTGATTTTTCCGAGGTCTCCAGAAGCGTCATAGTCGGCAGAGGATTCCCACTGATACATAAAATCATTCGCATCCGCATTGAACGGCGCATTTAGCCGGTCGAGCGCTAGCATGTTAGATTTCTCGTGCGTGCCTGCTATCTGGTAATAGCCTTGCGTGCCGCCCGACGTGGCTACGCCGAACATGGCGCTTGCAAAGCGGAACAGCTTCGGCTGCTGCGTATAATCGCCGTTGTTCCAATCAGGATCGCTACGCACCGATTCAACCAACATCTTACGCATCGCCCAGTTGCGCCCAGCCATCTCGGTCGGCTGCGAGGCCATCGGCACAGAAATGTCCATGAAATCCGGGTGCGCCCCAGCCCAGATCCACGTCTGCATGCCCCCCATGGAATTTCCGATGACAAGACGCGCATGTTTCACGCCTAGCCCTTCCGTGACGAGCCGATATTGGGCTTCCACCATGTCGGCATAATTGTAACGCGGAAATTTCGCCTTCAACCCATCCGACGGCTTTGCAGATTTGCCAGAGCCAAGAGCGTCGGGAATGATGAGATAGTATTTCTGAGCGTCGAGCGGCTGTCCCGCGCCGAACAGCTCGCCTGCGAAATCCGAGGTGAGAAAATTGGCTGCGGACCCATATGTGCCATGTAGCAAGATAACAGGCTGACCTGTCGGCGCGCCGATCGTTGTGTAGTGCAGTCTGACGTCTTTCAACGTCTCGCCCGTATGCAATTTGAATTCAGGGAAAGTCCAATCGCCCTGCTTTGGCGCCGGATAGTCGGCGGAAAAGGCCGCCCCCGACAGCATCGAAAAAATCGCTGCAGCCGTTGCGAAAATAGCCTTGCCGAACATAGTTCCCTCCCATCCTTCGGATCTCTCAGGGGTTCAAAGTCGATCCTAAACTGGACGAAAACGACACGCCAGAACAAAGACGTATGAGGGCCAATGCAGCGCGAATTCAAAGATGGACGAACGCTTGCGCCATGGGCGCCCATGCACTACCGTTCGCGCAGCAATTAGCCATTTTGGGGGAAACTATGACGGACGCGGCGGAAAGCCAGCTCCTGACGCGCGTTGGACCGGGCACGCCCATGGGCGCCTTCATGCGCGAATATTGGATCCCGGCGGTTCTCTCCAGCGAACTGGTGGCGGACGCCCCGCCCACCCGCGTCATGCTGCTCGGCGAAAAGCTTATCGCGTTCCGCGACACCGACGGCAATGTGGGCCTGATGGATCATCGCTGCCCGCATCGCTGCGCCTCCTTATTTTTTGGCCGCAATGAAGAGGGAGGCGTTCGCTGCGCCTATCACGGCTGGAAATTCAAGACGACCGGCGAATGCGTCGACATGCCCAATGTGCCGGAGCATCAAAAATTCGAAGCGCATGTGCGCGCCAAGGCCTATCCCTGCGTCGAACGCAACGGCATCGTCTGGACCTATATGGGCGCGCGCAAGGAGCCGCCGCCCCTGCCCTGTTTCGAAGCCTTGCTGCTGCCGGAGGCGGACCGCAATCTTTTCTGCGTGCAACGCGAATGTAACTGGCTACAGGGGCTCGAAGGCGACATAGACACGTCGCATTTCAGCTTTCTACATGCGGGCTCAGTGAGCTTTGAACAGGCTGATCCGACCAACCTTGGCCGCTACGCCGTGCTGAACCGCGCGCCTGAATATCACGTGGCGGATACGGACTGGGGCACCATGTATGCCGCCTATCGCAACGCCGAGCCCGACTCGACCTATTGGCGCGTGGCGCATTTCATGTTTCCGTTCTGGACCATTCCCCCGGACGGCGCCTTCTCCGATCACATCATCGCCCGCGCATGGGTGCCGATGGATGACACCCATACGATGTTCTTCCATGTCTCCTGGAAGAAGAACACGCCGGGCCTGCGCAAGCTCAAGGACGGCAGCCAGATCCCGGGCGCCACCATCGGCAATCATTATCTTCCCAACACCAACGACTGGCACGGCCGCTGGCGGCTGAAAGCCAACGCCACAAATGATTACATGATCGATCGCGAGACCCAGAAGAGCGGCAGCTATTCCGGCATCGAAGGCATCCATCTTCAGGATCAGGCGCTCACGGAAAGCATGGGCGAGATTGTCGATCATACGTTTGAAAATCTGGCAGGTAGCGACCTCATGATCTCCCGTACGCGCAGGCGCATCCTGCAGGCCGTGCGCGCCACGCAGAGCGGCGTCGCTGCGCCGGGCGTCGACCGGCCGGAGACCTATCAGGGCGCGCGCGGCGGCGATTTTCTTTCGTCGCCAACCGTTGGTTGGCTCGAGGCCTATTCCGATCAGATGCGGGCGTCGAAGAACCCCACCGGCGCGCTGCGCGTCGCGGCGGAATAAGGAGGCATGACGATGCGGAGCGCGCTTCTCACCATCGCCGCCGCCCTGATCGGCGCCGCTACGCCTGCGATGGCGCAAGACAAGGCGGCCATACAGGCGCTTTATGAAAAAGCGCGCGCCGAGGGCTCGGTCATGATCTGGGGACCGTCGCGCGGCGAGGTGGAATGGGTTCCCGAAGCCTTCTCCAAAGCCTTTCCGGGCATCGAGGTGCGCTTTGTCGGCGACAATGACGTTGTCACGAAAGCGATCACCGAAGCGCGCGGCGGGCGCAGCGAACTTGATGTGATGTGGAACTCCGTCACCGCCACGGCGCCAATGGTTCAACGCGACATGCCCGTAGCCATGGACTGGGCGGCCTTTGGCCTGCCTGCGGAAGAGACCGGCTTCTCAGGCAAGATGGGCTTCTCCAACAAGGTCGCCTATGCGGTGGCCTTCACGAAGGATGGCGTCAGTCCGGATGATCTTCCCAAGAAGTGGGACGATGTGCTGGCCGACAAATACAAGGGCAAGATGGTCGCGAGCCTCTTCCTGCTTCCCCGACTACTGGGAGGCCTGTCGCTCTCATGGGGGATGGACCGGACGACGCAATTCGCCAAGGACCTCACCAGCAAGACCAACCTCATGTTGACCAAGGCGCCGCGCGAAAGCCTGATCCAGTCCGGCGAGCGACAATTGGCCTATGGAGAAATCGACACGGGCTTCCGCCGACAGATCAAGGACGGCAAGCCTTTCGCCATCACCCTTCCAGAGCCTGTCATACTCGTGCAGTTCGGCGTCACGGTCATGGCCAAGGCGCCGCATCCCAACGCTGCACGGCTGCTCGCGGGTTGGCTCACCACGCCCGAGAGTCGAAAGGCCCGCGCCGAGGCTACCGGCCAACTCGACTATGAGAAGACCTCCACCGACCCCTTCGCTCAAAGCCTCTATAACGGCACGCGTCAGGCGGTGTTCGATCTGCCCACAAATATGGCGGAGCGTGAAGAGGCGATCCGCAAGCTAGGACCGATCATCGCCGGGCAGGCACAATGAAACAGCCTGAAGGCGCGCTCGCGCGCCTCGCGGGCATGGACCTGACGGCGCGGCTGATCCCCACGCTGGGCGCCGCATTGGCTGTCGGCCTGATTGGCGTGCCGCTGGCCATGCTGGTCTATGCCGCGCTGCGAGGCCCTTCCGATTTTCTGCCCTTCGAGGACGGCGCGCATTACACCCTCGACAATCTGCGCGGGCTTATTTCCGACCCAGCGCTGGTCACGCGCATTCTGCCCGACACCCTTATATTCGTGGCGGGGACGGTGACGCTCACAACGGTGATCGCCTTTACGCTCGCATGGCTCGTTGAGCGAACCGACCTTCCGTGCCGCAATGTCTGGTTCACGGCGATCATCGCACCGCTTCTCGTACCTGTGCCCGTGATCGCAATCGCATGGATCATGCTGTTCGGTCCCAACGCGGGATGGGCGAACCAGTTCATCCGCACACTCGGCGGCTTCAGCGGCGAGGGACCGTTGAATGTCTTTTCAATGGGCGGGCTGGTCGTTTGCCAATCCGTCGTCAGCGCGCCCTTTGTCTTCTTGCAGATCTCCGCTGCGTTGCGAGGCATGTCGCCGGTGCTCGAAGAGGCGGCGGCCATGGCGGGCGCGGGACCGCTCACCTCCTTCCGCCGCATCACCCTGCCCGTGCTCACGCCGGGGCTTTTGGCGCCGATCATTCTGGTGACTCTGGTGACGTTCGAACAATTCGAACTGCCGCTCATCATCGGCCTCCCCGCCAAGGTGAACATCTTCGCCTTCCGCATCTATACCGAGCTTAACCCCGCCAGCGGCCTCCCCAACTATGGCGCAGCCTGCGCCATCTCCCTGCCCTTCCTCGCGCTCGGCGTCCTGTCGCTGCTGCTTTACAATCGCGCGACCCGGCGCGCGGAACGCTTCGTCACCGTGACCGGCAAGGCGTCGGCCCAAAGACGCTTGCCGCTTGGGGCTTGGAAAGCGCCGGCGCTCACCCTGCTCTGCGTCTATGTAGCCATAGCCGCCCTGCTGCCTTTATTGACGCTGATTTGGACGAGCCTATTCGGCTATGCGCCGCCCGGACGGGTTGATCTGGCGCAGGCCAATGCACAGCCATACAGAAACTTTCTCACTGATCCCATCGTCTGGCGCGCCCTAGCCAACACGCTCGTCGTAGCGTCGCTCTCCGCCCTCGTGGTGACGGCGCTGGGCGGGCTCATTGCATGGATCGTAGCTCGCTCAAGTCTGCCGGGGCGACGCGCGCTCGACCTATTATCCTTCATGTCCCTCGGAATCCCTGCCGTCATCGCAGGGCTTGCGGTGATGGTCCTTTATCTATCCCTGCCAATCGGCGTCTACGGGACCATCTGGATCTTGGTCATCGCCTATTCCTACCGCCTGGCCACGACGACGCGTCTGGCGAAATCGGGCCTCATGCAAATCCACCGCGAGCTTGAAGAAGCGGCGGAGATGAGCGGCGCGCGATGGCTCGCGACGCAAATGCGCATCCTTCTGCCCCTGCTGGCGCCAGCGCTCGGTTCAGCCTTTCTCGTGGCCTTCATCATAGCGCTGCGGGAATTCACGATACCCTTCATTCTCTACAGCAGCGAAAATCTGGTCCTCCCGGTGCTCGTCTGGCAATTGTTCCAGAACGGCGAGCCCGCGCGCTCCGCCGCCCTTGGCGTGATGATCATCGCCGTCATCCTGCCCGGCATTTTCGCCCTGCGGCTTTTCCTCACACGGCGTTGAAGACGGGCTTTGTTGACTTGCTGAAATGAGCAATTTGGGCCAGTTTGGCGACCAAGAATGATCACATTCGGGACGTCGCCTGAACCGGCGTCATACGAGGCGATCAAGTCGGGAGGAGGCGCGGCAATGCGCAGAATTGGACGTCTTTTCACCTCTATCGCCGCCCTTCTGGCCCTGGCCGGAAGCGCCCGCGCTGCAGATGTGGCGCTCATCGAAGCCGCGAAAAAGGAAGGCAAGGTCACCTGGTACACGGTGCAGATCGTCGATCAGATCGTGCGTCCGATCATAGCCGGTTTTCAGCGCAAGTACGGGATACAGGTCGACTATGTGCGCGCCAACTCCATCGAACTCGCCATCCGCATCGGCAACGAGGCCAAGGCGGGGCGCGTGCAGGCGAGCGTCTTCGACGGCACGGGCGCAACAGTCACGCTCAAGGCGGACAAC
>CANGOK010000057.1 GCA_947455285.1 Beijerinckiaceae bacterium
CCCCCACGGCAAGCAGGCGACCGCCGTGTTCGCCGTGCGCAAGCCTGGCGTCGTCTGCGGCCTGCCCATCGCGGAAGCAGCCTTCCGCTTGATCGACCCCAGCGTTCGCTTTGAGGCGTTGGTGGAAGACGGCGCGAAAGTGCCAGGCAGCCGCACGCCCGTGGCGCGCGTGTCCGGCGACGCCCGTGCGATCCTCACCGCTGAGCGCACCGCCTTGAACTATATGTCGCGCATGTCGGGAACTGCGACGTTGACGGCGAAATATGTGGATCTCGTCGCCCATACCAACGCCAAAATCTGCTGCACGCGCAAGACGACGCCGGGCCTGCGCGCTTTTGAAAAGTATGCAGTGCGCTGCGGCGGCGCCATGAACCATCGCTTTGGCCTCGATGACGCCGTGCTCATCAAGGACAACCACATCGCCGTCTGCGGCGGCGTGCGCGAGGCCTTGCGTGCGGCGAAGGCATTCGTCGGCCATCTCGTGAAGATCGAAATCGAAGTCGATACGCTCGATCAGCTGCGCGAAGTGATCGACGAAGGCGCGGACTTCTGCCTGCTCGACAATATGGATACGGACATGATGCGCGAAGCGGTTAAGATGTCCGCTGGGCGCGTCAAACTCGAAGCCTCGGGCGGCATCAATGTCGATACGGTGAAGGCCATCGCCGAAACCGGCGTCGACCTCATCTCGTCAGGCGCCCTCACCCATTCCGCGCCGATCCTCGATCTTGGCTTGGATATCGTGATCTCCTGATCGGAGCGCAGAGACCAAAACAAAAGCCCCGGCCTTTCGGTCGGGGCTTTCGCGTTTAAAGCAGGGGCTTTTATTCGGCGGCGGCGGCTTGATGCGCCTTGTTCCAGGCGAGTTCTTCATCAGAACAACCAAGCATGCGCCAATCATAGCCCTTCTGAACCACGCCTTCATATGAATGAAGCTTGCCATGCGGCACGCGGCCCTCATGGGCGCCGATGGCTTTGCCAGTCGCAGCGAAGTTTGCGGCGGCCTCGACCATCTGGCGACGGAACTCGACGATGGCGAGATCGCTCGCGCCAAGGATTTCATCGCTGCGGTCCGCGATCGGCCCAATCGTCTCCCACATCACGATGTCCTGATTGGGAATGCCGGGAATGCCCGTGAAATTGCCAAGCCGCATGGCCTGACGATCCTGCTTGTAATTATTGGCGAGCGTGCGCGTCTTGCGGAAGCTCTTGTCGAGATCGATGCCGACCTGCGCGTGCAGGAACTTGCGCCAACTTTCGGTGCTGGGCGTATTCACGCGGCCCCATGCGATGAAGTGAAAGGCGGTGTGCGTATTGTCGATCGGCACATGCAGGATGGCGATGTTGTACATGTTGTTCGAGGGTATCTGGACCGTATAGGGCGCGATGAACAGGGTCGTGCGCACATAGTCATGGGTCGCGGCGTTATGTATCGGCCGGCGGATGGCCGAATAGCGGAAGCCGAAGGCGGTGCGATCCACAAAGAGGCGCGGCGCCTTGTCGGTGGAGGGACGCAGCCAGTTGGTGTCCGTCGCCGTAGCGCCATCGACGCGCGCGGGCACCATGTCTGACGAATGCAACGACGAGGAATGGGCGGAGTCGATCGCGCCTTCGAGAATCTGCGCCCAGTTGCAATCGACGATGATCTTGGAGATGGCGACGCGCGTGTCTTCGGTCGGTTGGAACACGGGCGGATCGAAAGCGGGCATTTCATTCGCCGGGCCCATATAGACCCAGATGAAGCCGGCGGCCTCGTGCGTCGGATAGGCCTTCTGCTTCACCTTTTCCTTGAGCGCGCTTTCGCCGGGCTCGGAGGACATGTCGACGGTGTTGCCGTCCACATCGAACTTCCAGCCGTGATAGAGGCAGCGCAACCCACATTCCTCGTTGCGCCCGAAAGCCAGCGAGGCCTTGCGGTGCGGACACATTTCGTCGAGCACGCCCACGCGGCCCTCAGAATCCCGGAAAACCACCAGATCTTCGCCCAGCAACCTTATCTTGACCGGATCGCAATCGGGCTCGGCGACCTCTTCCGAGAGGCAGGCGGGCAGCCAGTGCCGGCGCATCACGCCGCCCATGGGCGCATCGCCTTCGACATGGGTGAGGGCGATATTTTCCTCTTTGGTGAGCATGAGCTCCTCCTGCGCAGGGGCGCTTGTCGCGCGCAACATCTTAGGCCTCTAAGACGACTATCACGCCCGAGCGCCCCTGTCGATATGGGCGCCTGCCCTCCCCCCGCATATTTCCGCGCGAGCCCCCTTGAACCCTCCTAATTAGACTTCTAAGTTCCGCCACCACCCTGCGGCGCCCAGACCCGGCGTCACCGCTGGAGCGCCCCATGTCTAGCCCCGCATTCGACACCGCCACGCTGATGCTGCGCATCGCCGCAAAAGACGAGATCGCGCGCGACATTTTCCGCTTCGAGTTGACGCGCCCCGATGGCGCCGACCTGTCGGAATTTACGGCCGGGGCGCATGTGAGCCTGCGCACGCCGGGCGGCCTCATCCGCAAATATTCGCTGTGCAACGATCCTGACGAGCGGACGAGCTATGTCATCGCCGTGAAGCGCGAAAATCAGGGCGAAGGTGGTTCCCTGTCGCTCACGCGCGATGCGCAGGTGGGCGACATGATCGAGGTCGGCGAACCGCGCAATGATTTTCCGCTGGCGAAGAATGTTCCCAATCATCTCTTCATCGCAGGCGGCATCGGCATCACGCCGATCTATTCGATGATGCAGCACCTGAAGAACACGGGCGCCGGGCGTTTTAAGCTCTACTATCTGACGCGCGAGCCGGAGCTGACCGCCTTTCGCGAAGAGCTGAAGTCATCCGCCTATGCCGGTCAAGTCGTCATACACCATGACCACGGCGACCTCTTAAAATCCCTCGACCTCTGGCCCATCCTAGAAAAGCCCATGGGTCGGCATCTCTATTGCTGCGGCCCGCGCCCCCTGATGGAAGCCGTGCGCGACATGAGCGGTCACTGGTCGAGCGCCGCCGTGCATTTTGAAGATTTCGGCGCCTCCAAACCCGCGCATAAGCCCGATGACAAGCCTTTCACAGTGACCCTTGCGCGCTCCGGACGCATCCTCGAAGTTCCCGCAGACGTCTCCATCCTTGACACACTGCGCGCTGAAGGCGTGCCGGTCTCCAGCTCCTGCGAAAGCGGCACATGTGGCTCTTGCCGCACGAAGCTGCTGGAGGGCGAGGCCGATCATCGCGACCTCGTCCTGACCGAGCGCGAACACGCTGACAACATCATGATCTGCGTTTCGCGGGCGAAGTCCGACTCGCTCGTTCTCGACCTGTGAAGGCGATGAGCGCGATGGAAACAAGAAAGCTTCGTCTGGGCGTCGCAGGCCTTGGCCGCGCCTTTAGCCTCATGCTGCCGACGCTGGCCGGGGATGAACGCGTTCATATCGTCGCGGGCGCTGATCCGCGTGCGGAGGCGCGCGCGCAATTCGAGCGCGACTTTTCCGGGCGCAGCTTCGAGACTGTCGAGGCCATGTGCGATAGCGATGGCGTCGATGCGATCTATATCTCCACGCCCCACCAGTTCCACCGCGCAAATGTCGAAGCGGCAGCGCGCAACGGCAAGCATGTGCTTGTCGAAAAGCCCATGTCGCTTTCGCTCAGCGATTGTGCGGCCATGATCGAGGCGGCGCAGCGCAGCGGCGTCCACATGGTCGTCGGCCACAGCCATAGCTTCGACCGTCCCATTGCCCGTGCGCGCGAAATCGTCGCTTCGGGCGACCTGGGTCGACTGCGCATGATCAACGCCATGCAGTTCACCGATTTCCTCTACCGCCCGCGCCGCCCAGAGGAACTGCGCACCGATCAGGGTGGCGGCGTCATCTTCAATCAGGCGCCGCATCAGGTGGACAATGTTCGGCTGATCGCAGGCGGACGCGTCAAAAGCGTGCGTGCATCAGTGGGCCAATGGGACCCGTCGCGCCCCACGGAAGGCGCCTATCAGGCCTTCCTGACCTTCGAAAACGACGTCAGCGCCACGATTTGCTACAGCGGCTATGGCCATTTCGACAGCGACGAATTCTGCGACTGGATCGGCGAAAGCGGCCAGCGCAAGGATCCCGAACGCTATGGCGGCGCGCGCGCGGCCCTCAATGGCCTCGGCGCCGACGCTGAACTCGAGTTGAAACAGCAGCTCAACTATGGCGGCGCGCGATATACGCCGCCCCATGGCGTCAATCCCGCGACCCGCTGGCACCAGCATTTCGGCCTGCTCGTCGCCTCCTGCGAGCGCGGAGATTTGCGTCCGCAGCCCCACGGCGTCATGATCTACGGCGATTCCGCTCGTCGTTTCGAAGCGCTGGATCCGCCGCCTGTTCCGCGCAGCGAGGTGATCGACGAACTCTGCGCCGCCGTCTTCGAAGGCAAGGCGCCGCTGCATGGGGGCGAGTGGGCCATGGCCACGATGGAGGTCTGCTTCGCCATTCTGGAATCGGCGCAGCAGCAAAGTGAAATCAGGATGTCCCATCAATGCGGGTTGGACGCTTGAGCATGAAACCCGCACAGGAGCTGGCGCCGTGACCGAAGCGAAAAAGAAGGTCAAGGAAGCACAGGCCATTCTGCGCCACTGGCGCGAGGCCGTGCCGGACGACCGCTTCGCCCATCTCGTCAAGGACGCGGGGCGAGGGCTGACGCGCGCCTTGCAGATGCGCCTGACCGAACATTCCGTCTCCTTCGGCCACTGGACCTTTCTGCGCATTCTGTGGGTGGAGGATGGCCTCACCCAGCGCGAACTCAGCGAGCGCGCCGGGCTCATGGAGCCCACGACATTCTCGGCGCTCAAAGCCATGGAGCAGCTAGGTTATGTCGAGCGCCGCCAGCAGCCCGACAGCCGCAAGAAGGTCTATGTCTTTCTGACTGAAGCCGGCCGGGCGCTGCGCGACAAGCTCGTGCCGCTGGCAGAAGAGGTGAACAAGGTCGCGCTCGAAGGCATCGATGCGGCGACCATTGCGGCGGCGCGCGACATGCTGCTCAAGATGATCCACAATCTCGCCGAGGATGAGAGCGAGCAATCGCGCAAGGAGCGGCGCATGCCCTCCACGCGACAAATCTCAAGCCTTTTGGACCGGGCGCGAAAGCCTGAAGGCAAGGCGCGGCAGAAATCAAAACAAACCGTTTAAAAGAGCGCCCGAAGGCGGCGCGCGATGAATCGAGGGGAAACAAATGGTGCTGCAGCGAAGCTATGATTACGTCATCGTGGGCGCAGGTTCTGCAGGCTGCGTGCTGGCCAATCGCCTGAGCGAAGATCAAGGTGCGAGCGTGCTGCTCATTGAGGCTGGCGGACGCGACATCGACCCGCTCATCCATATTCCGCTGGGCATGGGCAAGATCCATGAATATGGCCTGCATAACTGGGGCTACCATACCGAGCCAGAGCCCAATCTCAACAACCGCACCATCGAAGCCTCGCGCGGCAAGGTGTTGGGCGGCTCGTCCTCGATCAATGTCATGGCCTATACGCGCGGCCATCGCGGCGATTATGACCGCTGGGCGCAGAAGGGCTGCAAGGGCTGGTCCTATGCGGACGTGCTGCCCTATTTCAAACGCGGCGAGACCTTCGCTGAGGGCGAAAACGCATGGCGCGGCGGCGATGGCCCGCTGCAGGTGCAGTTCGCCTCGACCACCGATCCACTCTATGACGCGTGGATCGAAGGCGCGCGCGCCACGGGCCTGCCTGTCACCGACGATTACAACGGCCAGCAGGGTGAGGGCTTCGGGCGCAGCCAATATACGATCGGCAATGGACGACGCTCGTCATCGGCGGTCGCCTATCTTCACCCAGCCCGCAAGCGCCCCAATCTGACGGTGGATGTGCACGCGCAGGTGACTCGCGTGATGATGCGCGGCACCCATGCGACCGGCGTCGAATATGTGAAGGACAGCATGATCATTCAGGCGGAGGCCCGCCGTGAGGTGATCCTCGCCAGCGGCACGTTCAATACGCCGCAACTGCTCATGCTGTCGGGCATCGGCCCGGCGGAGCATCTGCGCGAAATGGGCGTGACGCCCGTGGTCGATCTGCCCGTCGGCGAGAATCTGCAGGACCATCTTGCGGTGCTGATCATGTTCACCCGCCCGCAGAACACCAGCGCGTTCCGCGACAACATGCGTTTCGACCGCATGGCGTGGAACATGCTGCGCGCCCATTTCTTCGGAACAGGTCCCGGCACGGTGGTTCCCGGCGGCCTACACGCCTTCATCAAGACCAATCCAGAGCTCGCTGTGCCCGACATCGAGTTCATGTTCCGCGGCCTGCCCACCAATGCGCATCTGTGGTTCCCGGGGCTCAAGGCGGCCTACGAGGACGGCTATGGCATCCGCCCTGCGCTGCTGCATCCTGAGAGCCGCGGCAAGGTGCTGCTGCGTTCCAACGATCCGCTCGACACCCCGCGCATCATGTATAATTTCTTCTCGGAGCCCGGCGATCTGCCGAAGCTTCGCGAGGGCTTCAAGCTTGCGCGCGAAGTGGCCTATAGCAAGCCGCTGGAGCCCTATCGTGGGGTCGAGAAGACGCCGGGTGACAAGGTGAAGACGGATGCGGAGATCGACGCCTTCATCCGCCGCACCGTCATCACCGCCCACCACCCCGCAGGCTCCTGCCACATGGGCATCGGCCCAGACAGCGTGCTTGATCCCACGCTGCGCGTGCGAGGCGTCGAAGGCCTGCGCGTCGTCGACGCTTCCGCCATGCCCGACATGGTGGGCGCCCACATCAACGCATGCGTGCTGATGATGGCGGAAAAGGCGGCGGACATGATCCGTGGGCAAGCGCCGCTTCCCGCGCTGGAAGGCGCCTGATCTTGCGACGTCAGGGGCGCTGGACATGAGCGCCCCGATGTTTTCTGATAATGAGCCAAGCGAAAACCGGGAGGAACCCATGCTGAATTTGAAGGAAATGGTCCACTTCACGATCCCGGTGAAGGATCTCGACAAGGCTGAAGCCTTCTATGTGAAGCTGCTAGGCCTTGAACGTGTTCGCCGCACCGGCCACATGCTGTTCTTGCGTTGCGGGGAGACAAGCTTCGTCTGCACGCTTTCTGAAAAGCCGATTGATCCCAATGAAGGCGACAAGCACGAAATCCACACGGCCTTCTTAGTCACCGCGCAGGAATACGATCGCGCCAAGATCGTTCTCGCCGAACACAATGTGCGCGTCTTCAAGGAAGAGGATCGAGGAACCGGCACCTTCCAGGGCCGCAGCGCCTATTTCCATGATCCCGACCGCAATGTGATTGAGATTATCGACCTTCACAAAGGCCCCGTCTACGAAGGCCAGGGCGCCTGAGCCAAACCACGTTAATCTGGAGGAACTATGAGCGAGGACATTCTCGTCAGCTATGCTGGCGACGTTCTGGAGATCACTTTCAACTGCCCGGAACGCGGCAACGCCATGTCGGACCAGATGATCAGGGATTTGGGCGACATCATCGAGCGCGAGCATGAAAAGGCGCGGCTGATCGTGCTGCGCGGCAATGGCGACGATTTCTGCGCGGGCCGTCACCATGGCGGTGGGCCTCGTCCCGCGACGCCCGAGGCGCTCGATGTGCGCGAAGCCAGCGATCATGTCTTCCGCTGCTACGGACTGCTGCGTAGCTCCAAAGCTCCTGTCATCGCGCAGGTGCAGGGACGCGCGCTGGGCTTTGGCTTCGCGCTGGCGGCCGCGGCCGACATCACCATCTGCGCTGACAATGCGCAATTCCAGGTTCCGGAATTCAACCACAACATCATGCCCACCATGGTCATGTCGTCGATGATCGACCGCGTGCCGCTGAAGGCTCTGATGTACAACGTCTGGACAAGCCAGATGATCAGCCCCGAGCGCGCGCTCGCAATCGGCGCCGTGAGCGATGTCGTTCCTGTGGGCGAACTCGCCGACAAAGTCTCAGCGCTTGTTAAGCGTCTGGCGGAATCTGCAAGGCCAGCCGTGCTGGCGGTCAAGGAATATGGCGTCAACGCGCAGCCCATCGACATGTCGAAGGCCGTTCACTTCGCGCGCAGCCTTCATGCGCTGGTGAATTCATCGAGCCAGCTCAAGCGCAAGTAAGTCACATCTTTCCATTCTCTGGTGATCCCAAATGAAGTTCAATTTCTTCCATCTGATGCCCTGGCCCTATTGCGAGGAGCCTCCGGTCAGCTGGCCTGTGCCCAACAACACCTTCGACGCCACCAAGGCGAAGGCGCTTTATGAAACCTATATCGACGCCATGGCCTATGCTGAGGAATGCGGCTTTGATTGGGTCGGCTGCAACGAGCATCACTTCAGCCCCTATGGCCTGATGTCGAACTGCAACCTGATCGGCGCCGCGCTCGTCGCGCGCACCAAGAAGATCAGACTAGGCATGCTGGGCAATCTGGTGCCGCTGCTGAACCCAGTGCGCGTGGCTGAAGAATACGCCATGATCGACGTGATGAGCGGCGGACGCCTGATCGCGGGCATGATGCGCGGCATCCCGCACGAGTATTATTCCTACAACGTCAATCCCGATGAATCGATGGGCCGCCTTGATGAAGCGGTCCGCCTCATCATGAAGTGCTGGACCTCCCCAGAGCCCTTCCGGTGGGAGGGGACCTATTACAACTATCCCTCGGTTTCGATCTGGCCGAAGCCGATGCAAAATCCTCCGCCCATTCTCATGTCGGCTTCCAACGCCGAAGCGGCCGAATTTGCAGCGCGCCATAAGGCGATCATGGGCATGACGCTGATCGCCGATCTTGATGTCGCCCGCAAGAACATGGACCACTACAAAGAATCCGCGCGTTCTTACGGATGGGAGCCCACCAGGACCCATATGCTCAGCGGCCATCAGACCGTTATTGCGGAGACTGACGATGAAGCCCGCGAGATCATGAGCAACGGCCTCAAGTATTTCCATCAGGTGTTGATGCGCCCGCAGCGCGAGGCGCAAACAAAGGTGCTGACGCAATCGAACTATTACGCCAACACCGAGCAGAAGCAGTATTTCGACAAGCGCCTCGCGACCCTGCGCGAGCGCACGCTGGAAGAGCAGATCGAGGCTGGCACTGTGCTTTGCGGCAGCCCCGAAAGCGTGGTGAAGCAGATGAAGAACATCCATAAGGCGCTTGGCCATGGCGTGTTCAACATGACGATGAAGATTGGGAACATGCCCGATTCCGCAGTCACGCGCGGCATGGAATTGTTCCGCGATCGCGTCGCGCCACATGTGCGCGACCTCTGATCTTCCCCAGGGATAGATGTTCTCAGCGCCCGCCGAATCAGATGTTCGGCGGGCGTTTGTTTTTAAATCAAGCCCGCATCGTCGACGTCGTCAGGGATCGACATGCCTAAAAACCCCTTCAAATCGGGCTTTTTTAGATGAAAAGGGCCTGATTATCTGCGTTTTCGAGCTTGCGGGTCTTAAACTGACAGGCGCCCCGTTGTATCGTCTCGTCAGGTTCATTGATTCTCTGGAGGAGATCGACATGGCTAAAGCAGCCGCTAAGACCGCAGCAAAACCCAAGGCCGAGCCGAAGGCGAAGGCCGAACCCGCGAAGGTGAAGGTTGAAACCGTCACCCTGCGCCAGCTCGCCACCACGCTTGCTGAATCCCACGAGCTTTCGAAGAAGGCGGCTAACGCCATCCTCGACGACCTCGTCGCCAACGTGACGAAGCACCTCAAGAAGGGCGCTCGCGTCCGCATCGGCGGCCTCGGCATCCTGCAGGTCCGCAAGCGCGCCGCCCGCATGGGCCGCAACCCCGCCACTGGCGAAGCGATCAAGATTAAGGCGAGCAAGAAGATCGCCTTCCGCGCCGCCAAGGAGCTCAAGGAAGCCATCTGAGCTTTACAGCTCTTCAGGCTTCACGGGCGCATCGCAAGGTGCGCCCTTTTTTATTTTTATCGATGAGTTTTTTTAGTTTTAATTCGACAACTTTTTCTGTCAGGCAACCGGTTTAATGCGGTCTCGTTGTACGTAAACGCCCCTTCAAGGGGCTAGCAACGCACGGAGACCATCATGCCGGAAATTCGTTTGACCCTTGCTGCGGCAAGCATCGCCTTGGGTGGCCTTTGCCTTGGAAACTTCGCCGCACTCGCCCAGGCGCCCGCCAGCCCGCCTGCCTCATCGACCACCGCACCGACCCCCAGCCCCAACCCAGCCAGCTTCATGACGGAAATGCATTCTGGCATGTGGCGGGCGTCCAAGCTGGACGGTCTCGACGTCTACAACAACGCCAATGAAAAAGTCGGCGACATCAGCGAGCTGATGCTCGATTCATCTGGCAAGGTGCAGGCCATCGTCATAGGCGTCGGCGGCTTTCTTGGAATGGGCGAGCACTATGTTGCGGTGCCATTCGAGCAAATCAGATGGAGCAACGAGCCCGTGCGTAGCGCCAGAACAACCACCGCACCGTCAACGGGCTCTCCTCCCTCGTCGACGTCTGATCGCGGCGACGTCACAGGGTCAGTGCGCTCCACTACAGGCGATGTCGCCACACGCGGCTACCCTGACCATGCCTTGCTCAATATGACGAAGGAACAGTTGAGAGCAGCGCCGGAATTCAAATATTCACGCTGAGCCATGACAGGTTGAGGGGCCGTCGCAAGGCGGCCCCCTTTACGCTTCAGCGCAGAAGCCCTTCAAAACATAACCATGAACTTGCACCGCCCACGCAGTGCGGTTGCGTGCGCCGCTACGCTCAACTATCGTCCCGGCTTGGAATATCCCGCCACTGGGTAAATCGCAGGTGACGATATGATGAGGAAACTGACCGTTCCATTGCTGGCGCTCGCCGCATTCGCAATCGCTGCGCCTTCCTTTGGGCAGGAGAAGTTGAAGCTCGCGGTCGGGCAACGCGGCAACTGGGACACCGCCATCCCGGAACTCGGCATTCAAAAGGGCATCTTCCAGAAGCATGGCCTCGAACTTGAGGTGCTCTATACGCAGGGCAGCGGCGAGACGATTCAGGCGGTGATCTCTGGTTCTGTGGATCTTGGCCTCGCGGCGGGCCTCACAGGCGTCATGGGCGCCTTTGAAAAGGGCGCGCCCGTGCGCCCCGTCAGCAATTCCATGACCGGCGCCGATGATCTCTATTGGTACGTGCCTGCAAATTCGCCGATCAAGTCCATCAAGGATGCGGCGGGCAAGACCATCTCATATTCGACGCGCGGCTCGTCGACGCATGTGGCGGTGCTCGGCTTCATCAATTACTTCAAAGTGGACATGAAGCCGACGCCGGTCGGCGGACCCTCCGCCTCCTTCGCGCAGACCATGTCGAACCAGGTGGACATAGGCTGGTCTTCCGCGCCCTTGCAATTGAAGGATTTGAAAGAAGGCCGCATCCGCATGCTGGTGCGCGAAAGCGAAGTGCCGAAGTTCCAGAACATGACGGTGCGCGTCAACATCTCGAACCTCGACACGATCGCCAAACGCAAGGGCGCCATCGACAAGTTCATGGCCGCCTATAACGAAACCCTCGACTGGATGTATGCCGATCCTGACGCCATCAAGCGTTGGGCGGAGTGGACCCAGACGCCGCTTGATGTGGCGCAGGGCATGCGCGACGAATATTTCCCGAAGAAGAATCTGCTGCTCGAACGCCTGTCTGGCGTCGACGACGCCATGACCGATGCGGTGGAAATGAAGATGATGCAGAAGGAGCTGACGAAAACCCAGCTCGATGAACTCTTCAAGGACTACTATAAAAAGCCCTGAATGATCGCATCTTCAGATTCTCAGGGATTTCACGATTTCATGAGCCCCCGCTTTCCAGAGCGGGGGTTTTGCTTTCGAAGACGCATCGCTTAAAGGAGCCCAACCATCGGCTGCGCCGAAAGGGCCGCTCCTGCAAGCGCCGCCAGAAACAACAAAGCGTCATGCCCTGCAAGCCATAGTCGCGGCGGGCTGCCACGATGATGAAGCCAAAGAGTCGCTGCGGTTGTCGCGAGTGACCATCCGATCGCAAGCAAGCCAAGCACAATCGCGAAATCTGTGACGTCCCTGGCGTCGCGCGCCACGACCTTCGCGAGGACGATGAGGCCCAGCCCTGCGACCGACACGCTCGCCACGCCAAATCTCCGCGTCAGCGGACCAATCGCGAAGGCTGGCGCATACATGGCCATGACATGAAAGGCCATGACCCCGAACATGCTGGAAAGCGTGACGCCACACCCAACCATGGCGCCGGGCATCGCGAGCATCTGCGCCGTCATGCCAAACCATGCTGCGGCGGCGATGACGGTGGAGATGATGAAGTCCTGCAGGTTCATTTCGCTCGCCGCCTCGACCGGCCTGGCAAGCTCGGATGGCGCTGACGAGACAGCGACTGTCAACACCAACACCTGCGCGAACGCCGCGCCAAGGGCGATGCCGATGTTGCGGCTTGCGGGCGACAGGTGCTCCAGCAGGAGCAGCAACGCCGGCCCGATAAGGCCAGCAAGGGCGCCCGCGCCGAACACCATCGCAATCGCAAAACCCTTTTCCTTGACGCTTTGACCGATGGCAGCCTCATGCCGATAGAAAAGGGTGAAGCCCTGCGCCACGCCAAGCCAGAAAGCGCCGAGGCAGAAGGGCCAGAAGGCGCCCGCCGAGAGCGCCCAGGCCATCATCAGCCCGCCTGCAAGACCATGAGACGCGCCAAGGGCGAAGGAAGCCCTGCGGCCGAAGGCGTCGAGAAGATAGGAGGCAGGAAAGGTCGAGACGGCGGCGCCGGTCAACATCGCCATATATGGCACAGGCATCAGCGCGGGCCGTGGGGCCAGCCACAGTCCCGCGAGCGGCAGAAGGCTTGTCGCAAGCGTCTGGGCCAGCACGGCGAGGGCGAAACCGCTCGCCAGTTGCGCGAGGCCTCCAGCAAGTCGCTTTCCCGCCATGGCGACGCCAGGCGGGCAGAAACACGCGAGCCGCCCGGCCCGTGTGGTCTCTGGCTCAGCCTCACCGGTCATCGCGGAAGATCATCGTCGGAAAGGATCCGATGAGAGGCGCCTTTCACATCGTCATACTGGCCATTGCGCAGAGACCAGACGAAGGCCACCAAGCCAATCAGGCCAAGGCCGATGGCGAGCGGCGCCATGAACGCGAGCACATTCATGCGAGGCTCCGTTGAGACGTCGAGGCGCGAACGTCAATCTTCTGGTTTGGATGATCGGCCGCGCCGGCTCCACGCGGGGCCTTATGGGCGCGCAGGGCGTTCAGCGTGACGAGGATCGAAGATCCAGACATCGCAGCAGCAGCGATGAGGGGTGTAACAAACCCAAGCACCGCAAGGGGCGCGGCGATTGCGTTGTAGACCACGGCGAGTGCCAGATTTTGGCGCATCAGTCGCCGCGCGTGCTGCGCGGTGGCTACAGCCTCAGCTACGGGCCACAGGCGCTCGCCGAGGAAGATGGCGTCAGCCTGCGCCTGCGCCAGCTCCACGGCGGACACCGGCGACATGGAGCCATGCGCGGCGGCCAGAGCGGGCGCGTCGTTCAAACCGTCGCCGACCATCAGCACCCGCGCGCCCGTCGCTTTCATGGCCTCGATGATGGCGATCTTGTC
>CANGOK010000058.1 GCA_947455285.1 Beijerinckiaceae bacterium
GAGCGGATGGCTCTCGATGAGGCGCCTGATTTCCTCTGGTCGTGTTTCGGCGAAATGGGGCGGGATATACATCGTCGTCTCGCGGCTGCGGTTCGTGACCCGCAAGCATAGGGCATCCCGCAAAGAGCGCATAAAAAAAGCGCCCCCGAGAGGGCGCTTTTCTATTCATGAGGGCCTTGCGCCTTATTCGGCAGGCTGCTCGCCTTCGCCCTTGGCGGCGGCGGCTTCGGCCTTCTGCTTGGCTTCGAGGTCTTCGCCGGTCTGCTGGTCGACGACGCGCATCGACAGGCGAACCTTGCCGCGATCGTCGAAGCCCATGAGCTTCACCTTCACCTTGTCGCCTTCCTTGACGACATCGGTGGTCTTGGCGACGCGCTGGGTGGCGAGCTGCGAGATATGCACGAGGCCGTCGCGGGCGCCGAAGAAGTTCACGAAGGCGCCGAAGTCCGTCGTCTTCACGACAGTGCCTTCGTAGACCATGCCGACTTCGGGGTCAGACGCGATGGACTTGATCCAGTTGATCGCCGCCTTGATGGAGTTGCCATCGGAAGAGGCGATCTTCACGGTGCCGTCGTCCTCGATGTTGATCTTGGCGCCGGTCTTCTCGACGATCTCGCGGATCACCTTGCCGCCGGTGCCGATCACTTCGCGGATCTTGTCCGTGGGGATCTTCATGGTTTCGATGCGCGGGGCGAATTCGCCGAGTTCCGCGCGGGCGCCGGTCAGCGCCTTGCCCATCTCGCCGAGGATATGCAGACGGCCGTCCTTCGCCTGAGCGAGGGCGACGCGCATGATCTCTTCGGTGATGCCGGCGATCTTGATGTCCATCTGCAGCGACGTGACGCCGTGATCGGTGCCCGCCACCTTGAAGTCCATGTCGCCGAGGTGATCCTCGTCGCCGAGAATGTCGGACAGAACCGCAAAGCGCTCACCCTCGAGGATGAGGCCCATGGCGATGCCGGCCGTGGGACGCTTCAACGGAACGCCAGCGTCCATGAGGGCGAGCGAGGAGCCGCAGACGGTCGCCATGGAGGACGAACCATTGGACTCCGTGATCTCCGACACGACGCGGATCGTGTAGGGGAACTCAGCCTGCGTCGGCAGCATCGGGCGCACAGCGCGCCAGGCGAGCTTGCCATGGCCGATTTCGCGACGGCCGGGCGAACCCATGCGGCCGGTTTCGCCGACGGAGTAGGGAGGGAAGTTGTAGTGGAGCAGGAAGCGCTCCTTGTAGGTTCCCTCGAGCGAGTCGATGAACTGCTCATCTTCGCCCGTGCCCAGCGTGGCGACGACCAGCGCCTGCGTCTCGCCGCGGGTGAAGATCGCCGAACCATGGGTGCGGGGCAGAACGCCAACCTGCGACAGGATCGGGCGCACGGTGCGCACGTCGCGGCCGTCGATGCGGATGCCGGTGTCGAGGATGTTGTTGCGAACGACCTTCGCCTGCAGGTCATGGAAGACCTCGCCGACGAGCTGCTTGTCGAACTTCGGCTCCTGACCCTCAGGGAAGATCGCGGCCATGGTCTTCGCCTTCACGGCGTCGACGGCGGCGTAGCGCTCCTGCTTGACTGTCTTCTTGTAGGCTTCGCGCAGTTCGGCCTCGGCGATGGCGCTGACGGCGGTCTCGATGTCCGCCTTGTTCGGCAGAACGAGATCGCGCGGCTCCTTGGCGGCCTTTTCGGCGAGGCGGATGATGGCGTCGACCACGGGCTGGAAGCCGCGATGACCCGTCATGACAGCTTCAAGCATGGTCTCTTCGGAAAGCTCCTTGGCTTCCGATTCCACCATCAGCACGGCGTCGGCGGTGCCGGCCATGACGAGCTCGAGGCCGGATTCCTTCATCTCGTCGATGGTGGGGTTCAGCTTCAGCGCGCCGTTGATATAGCCGACGCGAGCGGCGCCCACCGGACCCATGAAGGGAATGCCGGAGATCGTCAGAGCAGCGGAGACGGCGACCATCGACAGGATGTCGGGATCGTTCTCAAGGTCGTGCGACAGCACGGTGACGACGACCTGCGTGTCGTTGCGATATCCCTCGGGGAAGAGGGGACGGATCGGACGGTCGATCAGGCGCGAGATCAGCGTCTCGCGCTCGGAGGGACGACCTTCGCGCTTGAAATAGCCGCCGGGAATGCGGCCAGCCGCGAAAGCCTTTTCCTGATAGTTCACGGTGAGGGGGAAGAAGTCCACGCCGGGCTTCGGCTTCTTGGCGGAGACGACGGTGGCGAGCACAGTGGTTTCGCCGTAGCTCGCCCAGACGGCGCCGTCGGCCTGACGGGCCACCCGGCCCGTTTCGAGAACCAGCTTGCGGCCGGCCCAGTCGAGTTCTTCACGATGTATTTCGAACATATCGTTCATCTTTCATGACGCGGGAAGAGCGCGGAGCCATGAGCAAGACGGCGAGACGTCGCATTTGTTTTTGCGCGGCGTCCGGCGATCCTGCCGCATGGCGCAAGGATCTTCCCAGTTGAAACGACGACCCCATGCCGCCGTTTCGGCCGGAGCGGGCTTGAAGCCCGGGCTCCGGAATGGCTGAGGGCGCCTTCGCCCGCAGCCAGCACAGCCGGCGAACCGGCGTCGAGATCAGCGGCGGATGCCGAGACGCTCGATGAGAGCCTTGTAGCGGGGCTCGTCGCGACGCTTCACATAGTCGAGAAGCTGACGGCGCTGGGAGACCAGCTTCAGCAGACCACGGCGGGAATGGTTGTCCTTGACGTGGGTCTTGAAGTGCTCGGTGAGGTTGGTGATGCGCTCGGTCAGGATCGCGACCTGAACCTCGGGCGAACCCGTGTCGCCAGTCTTGGCGCCATGTTCCTTGATCAGCGCCTGCTTGCGCTCAGCAGAAATCGACATCGGATGTCCTTTCAAGTTGCGCCCGCCGAAAACAGTGGGCTGTCATAAAACTGCGGGCCGGGCCGGGATGTCGTCCAGCCGGGTCCAAACACGATTAGCGCGGAGTTGGGACCCCGCGCTGCCCGGGCTTATACACGATTTTGCGGGGAAGGCCACCCCAAAGGGCGAGGGTTAAAACGGCAGGTTGAAAACCCGGCTCGGCACAAGCTCGCCCTTCGTCACCTCGCCAAAGGCGACCGGCACGCCGCCGCAGGCCGCGTAAGCCGCGCCGCCCGCAGGCGCATCGCGCCCGCGCAGGATGATCGACTGGCCGCGCCGCAGCCGCGCCGCGCCATCCCGATCCACGACGATGCAAGCGACCTCGCTCAAGCCCGCCTCAACCGGCAGCATGAGCTCGAAGGGGTCCAGCCCTTCCACCTCGAACTCGCCGAGTTCGACGAGATCCTCTTCCGTGAAAGGGCCGACCCGCGTGCGGCGCAGGGCCGTCACATGGCCAAGGCATCCGAGATGGCGCCCGAGATCGCGGGCGATGGCGCGCACATAGGTGCCCTTGGTGCACTGGGCCTCAAGCACCGCCTCGTCTTCGTTCGCCGAAACCAGCTCAAGCGAATTGATCGTGACGGGGCGCGGCTGGAGGATCACCTCTTCGCCATCGCGGGCGAGGTCATAGGCGCGCTCGCCATTGACCTTGATCGCCGAAAAGGCGGGGGGAACCTGCATGATCGTGCCGGTGAAATAGGGAAGCGCGGCGGCGACCTGATCGGCGGCGGGGCGCAAATCGCTGGTGCGCACAACGGCGCCCTCGGAATCGTCGCTATCGGTCTCGACGCCCCAGCGCACGGTGAAGCGATAGGCCTTCTCGCCATCCTGAACGAAGGGGACAGTTTTGGTGGCTTCGCCAAACGCTATCGGCAGGATGCCCGAGGCCAACGGATCGAGCGTGCCCGCATGGCCAGCCTTCTTCGCATTGAAGATGCGCTTGAGACGCGAGACGGCGTGGGTCGATGTCATGCCGACGGGCTTGTCGAGCACGACCCAGCCGTTGATTTCGACGCGCGTGGAGCGGCGCTGGTTCATTGGGCTCTTCTTTGTCTGGAATGGCGTAACGCGAACTCAGGACTCTTCGTCGAGGTCGCCACGCACCTTGGGAGAATTCAGCAACGCATCAATCTTGGCTGCATTGTCGAAGGAATCGTCAATGCGGAATCGGACCTCCGGCGCAAATTTCAAATTGACCTTGCGAGCGATTTCGCCGCGCAGGAATTTCTTGTTCCGGTCGAGCGCCGCGATCACCTCGTTCGTGTCCTCTCCGCCGAGCGGCATCACGAAGACGGTGGCGAGCTTGAGGTCAGGGCTCATGCGCACGCGCGGCACGGTGACCACATGGGTCTCCAGCACGGGGTCCAGCACATCGCCTCGCGTGAGCAATTCCGCCATGGAATGACGGATCAGTTCCGCGACGCGCAGCATGCGCTGGGAAGGTTCGCCGCTGTTGCTGTGGTGGGCTCGCGACATTCGTCATCCACTCCGGAAACCTGGAGCCGCGTTGGGCTCACGGCGGCCCACCACCCGGATCGATACGGCATGGCGGCGGCCTTCATGTGAAGATCAATGCGGCGCCTCTGCGTCGCCCAAACCCACCGTTGCGGCTTGGACGCAAAGGCGGGCGGGCGCGGGAGATACGCCTATTCTGCGCAGGGGACAAGACCGTGTCCGATCAAATCCCCAGACCAGCGCAGTAATCAAAAGTGAGACGCGGCCTTAGAGGCTGCGCTTCACCTCCACGACGCGATAGCACTCGATGATGTCGCCCGCGCGCATGTCCTGATAGGCCTCGAAAGCCATGCCGCAATCCTGACCGGCGACGACTTCCTTGACCTCGTCCTTGAAGCGCTTGAGGGTCGAGAGCTTGCCCTCGTGCACGACCACCCGATCGCGGATGAGGCGCACATTCGCGCCGCGCTCCACACGGCCGTCGCTGACGCGGCAACCCGCGACCTTGCCGACCTTGGTGATGTTGAACACTTCGAGGATCTCGGCGTTGCCAAGCATATCTTCGCGCAGCGTCGGCGCGAGAAGGCCAGACATGGCCGCCTTAACGTCATCCACGAGGTTGTAGATGATGTTGTAATAGCGGATTTCGATGCCCGAGCGCTCAGCCTGCTCACCCGCTTCCTTGTAGGCGCGGACGTTGAAGCCGATGACCGCGGCGCCAGAAGCCTCCGCGAGCGAAATGTCGGATTCGCTGATGCCGCCGACGCCCGCATGAACCACGCGCGCGCAGACTTCATCGGTGCCGAGCTTGTCGAGGGCGGCGATGATCGCCTCGACCGAACCCTGCACGTCGCCCTTGATGACCAGCGGGAATTCCTTGCGGCCCGCCGTCTTCAGCTGCGACATCATGTCCGCGAGCGAACCACGCGCCGTACCACCACGCACGGCGGCCTTCTCGCGCTTCTGACGCTCACGATATTCGGTGATCTCGCGGGCGCGGGCCTCGTTGTCTACGACCGCGACGCGATCGCCAGCCTCCGGCGCGCCCGAGAAGCCGAGCACTTCCACGGGGAAGGACGGCGGGGCCGAGGCCATGTGCGCGCCCTTGTCGTCGAGCAACGCGCGGACGCGGCCCCACTGGGAGCCCGCCACGATGATATTGCCGACAGCCAGAGTGCCGCGCTGGACCAGCACGGTCGCAACGGGGCCGCGGCCGCGATCGAGGCGCGCCTCGATGACGGTGCCTTCGGCGGGACGTTCGGGATTGGCGTGCAGATCAAGCACTTCAGCCTGCAGCGCGATGGCTTCGAGCAGCTTGTCGAGATTGATCTTCTTGAGCGCCGAAACCTCAACTTCAAGCACGTCACCGCCGAGGCTTTCGACCTGCACCTCGTACTGAAGCAATTCGCTGCGCACGCGCTCGGGCTTGGCGTCGGGCTTGTCAATCTTGTTGATCGCCACGATCAGCGGCACGCCCGCCGCCTTGGCGTGATTGATGGCCTCAATCGTCTGGGGCATGACGCCGTCGTCAGCCGCCACGACCAGAACCACGATGTCCGTCACCTTGGCGCCGCGGGCGCGCATGGCGGTGAAGGCCGCGTGGCCGGGCGTGTCGATGAAGGTGATCGGCGCGCCGCCAGGCGCGGTCACCTGATAGGCGCCGATATGCTGGGTGATGCCGCCGGCCTCGCCAGAAACCACATTGGCCTGACGGATGGCGTCGAGCAGCGAGGTCTTGCCGTGGTCGACATGGCCCATGATGGTGACGACAGGCGGACGGGGAGCCAGATTCTCGTCGGCGTCCTGCGTGTCGAAAAGGCCCTCTTCCACGTCTGATTCCGCCACGCGCTTGACGGTGTGGCCCATCTCTTCGGCGATCAGCTGCGCTGTGTCCGCGTCGATCACATCGGTGATCTTGCGCATTTCACCCTGACGCATGAGAAGCTTGATCACATCCACAGCGCGCTCCGACATGCGGTTGGCGAGTTCCTGGATGGTGATGGTCTCGGGCAGGATGACTTCGCGCTGCAGCTTTTCCTTCTGCTGCTGGCCGCCACGACCCGTCAAACGCTGCATGCGGCGACGGAACGAAGCGACTGAACGCGTACGCTCCTCCTCGTCCGCCCCAGCGTTGGTGACTGTGAGGCGGCCGCGGTTCTTCACCTCTGCGCCACGCGCGGGCTTGGCGGGCGGCAGAATGACCTTGGTGGGCAGGCCGGGACGGCGGATGACCCGCTTTTCCTCTTCCGTCGCATTGACGCGGCGGACCCCAGGAGCCTCGGCGGTCGCGCCGGCGGCGCCAGCCAGGGGCTGACCGGGCTTGCGGACGCCCGGAGGCGGCGGGGGAGCGGGCTCACCGCCAGCAAGACGACGCGCGGCCTCCTGCTCGGAACGGCGACGGACTTCGGCTTCCTGAGCGCGGCGCGCGTCTTCCTCGCGCTTGCGCGCTTCGGCGGCTTCGCGCTCGACCTTCTCGCGGGCTTCGCGCTCGGCGCGGGCGACGGCCTCGATCTCGGCGCGGCGACGATCTTCCTCCTCGCGGCCACGGGCGTCCACGAGGGCGCGCTCACGAGCCTCACGCTCGGCGTCAGTCAGGGTGCGCAGCACCATTCCGCCAGGCGCGCGGCCGGGAGCGGCGGGACGCGCGGGCTGTGGGCCACGCGGCGGGGTCGGTCCACGGGGCGCGACCGTAGGCCCACGCGGCGCCGGAGCGGCGGCGGGCTTCGCCGCAGCGGCCGGCTTGGCGGCGACGGGAGCTGTCACCACCGGACGGGCGGGTGCAGGCGCGGCGGGCGCCGCAGCGACAGCCGGGGCGGGAGCCGCGACAGGAGCCGGCGCGGGCGCAGGCGCCGCAGCGGCGGGAGCAGGCGCTGCAGGCGCAGGAGCCGCAGGCGGAGCGACGACTGGCGTGGGGGCTGGAGCAGGCGCAGGCGCCGCGGCTGCCGGAGCCGCAGGGGCTGGCGCTACGGGCGGGGGCGCTGCAGGGGCCGCCGGAGCGGCGGGCGCCTTGGCGGTAGCGGCTGGCGTTGCGGCCGGGCCGATGGTGCGACGCTTCACGGTCTCGACCACGACCGCCTTGGTGCGGCCATGGGAGAAGCTCTGACGCACGACGCCCTGCTCCACCGGCCGCTTGAGGGACAGTGTCTTGGGGGCGACCGTCAGGGTCTTGTCGCCGGAATTCTTCGTATCACTCATTCGCTTCGGATCCCAGGGCTAAGCCCGTTCGCCACGTCGTTCACTGCTGGATCAGATTGAGACCCAACGCCTTGTTTATCTTCACCATTCATCGCCAGACCCGGATCGGATGCGCCCCTGTAGAGGGACAGCCGCCGGGCGCGCGAGAAGAATGCTTCCGCTGCAGGGCCGGTCTTCAGCGCTGCATGTATCACATTTGCCCGCCCCAATGCCAAATCCATTTGGCCTGAAGCGAAGAGAATCGCCCGAGGGACCGTGGCCGCCGCCTCGCCGTAACGGCGCGACAGCACCTGACCCATCTTGCGCACCCCATCGTCGCCGGCGTCAACCGCGTGCACCATGCCCGCAATCTCCGACCCGCCAGCAACGAGCTTCTCCACCTTGGCGAAGCCCGTCACCACCAGCCCCGCCTTGTTGACGAGGGACAAATACTGAAGCGCATCGCGCTCCAGAAGGGCGTCCACCTCCTCCGCCAAAGCAGGGGAGGCTGTGGCCTTCGCACGCAACCCGCGCGCGAAAGCCCCTTTCTTAACCGCTTCCGCCACGGCCTTCGCCGTCGCCGTAACCCAGACGCCCCGGCCCGGAAGCCGCCTTTTCAGGTCTGGCGTCACCACCCCATCCGGGGAAGCCACGAAGCGAATCATCTGGTCGGGCGACCCCTTGGCGCGGGTGACGATACAGGTCCGCTCAGGGCCGGTCTCGTCCAGTTCCGCGTCGGTCAGCTCGACCTCGTCCATCTCAAGCCTCGGGCGCTTCTTCCGGTTCCGCCTCAGGAACAGGAGCCTCGATCCAACCCGCCTTCACGCGCGCGGCCATGATGAGCGCCTCGGCCTCCTCGCGGGAGATTTCGATGCCATCGAGGAAGCCGGCTTCCTTGATCGTCTCGCCATCCTTGCGTTCGGTCCAGCCAGTAAGGTCGTCGGTGGCGCAGCCCGCAAGGTCCTCGACGGTCTTCACATCGTTCTCGCCGAGCTTGACGAGGATCGGCAGGGTGATCCCTTCCACTTCCTTCATCTCATCGGCGACGCCCAGAGCCTGGCGACGTTCGTCGAGTTCAGCCTCGATGCGCGCGATGTGATCGCGGGCGCGATTCTGAATCTCCTCGGCGGTCTCTTCGTCAAAGCCCTCGATGCTGGCGAGTTCCGCCACATCGACGTAAGCGAGTTCTTCAACATTGCGGAAACCTTCGGAAGCCAGCAGCTGGCCGACGACTTCGTCAACGTCGAGCGCGGCCATGAAGACCGTGGTGCGCTCCTGGAATTCCTTCTGGCGACGGCCTGATTCCTCGGCCTCGGTCAGAATGTCGATGTCCCAGCCGGTGAGCTGCGAAGCCAGACGCACGTTCTGGCCGCGACGACCGATCGCCAGCGACAGCTGGTCATCGGGAACCACGACTTCAATGCGGGCGCTGTCTTCATCGAGCACCACCTTGACGACTTCCGCCGGCTGCAGCGCGTTGACGATGAAGGTCGCCGCATCGATGGACCAGGGAATGATGTCGATCTTCTCGCCCTGCAGCTCGTTCACCACAGCCTGCACGCGCGAGCCGCGCATGCCGACGCAGGCGCCCACGGGGTCGATCGAGGAATCGCGCGACACGACGGCGATCTTGGCGCGCGAACCGGGATCGCGGGCGACCGACTTCACCTCGATGATGCCATCGTAGATTTCCGGCACTTCCTGCGCGAAGAGCTTCGCCATGAACTGCGGATGGGTGCGCGACAGGAAGATCTGCGGGCCACGCTGTTCGCGGCGCACGTCATAGACATAAGCGCGCACGCGGTCGCCGGGACGGAACATTTCGCGCGGGATCAGCTCATCGCGACGGATGATCGCCTCGGCGCGGCCGAGATCCACGATCACATTGCCATATTCGACGCGCTTGACGACGCCGTTGATGATCTCGCCGATGCGATCGCGATATTCTTCAAACTGACGATCGCGCTCGGCCTCGCGCACCTTCTGCACGATGACCTGCTTGGCGGACTGAGCGGCGATGCGGCCATATTCGAAGGGCGGCAAGGTCTCGGCGATCCAGTCGCCGACCTGCGCGGCCGGGTTCTTCTTGCGCGCGTCTTCGAGGGTGATCTGGGTCGCGTCGTTCTCGACGAGATCGACCACGAGCAGCAGGCGCGAGAAACGCAGCTCGCCCGTGCGCGGATTGATCTCGGCGCGCACTTCGGTCTCCTGACCATAGCGCGAACGCGCGGCCTTCTGGAGCGCATCTTCCATCGAGTGCAGCACGGTTTCGCGCGGAATCGATTTCTCACGGGCGACCGCATCGGCGATCTGCAAGAGTTCAAGTCTGTTGGCGCTGACGGCCATGGCCTACCTCCTTATGCGGGACTGATCCCACGCAAGCAAAGTTGAAGTTCAGGAGCGGGATCCCCCGCGGGGTCCGGGTTTCCCCGATGGTGAAGGTTTCACGGCGCCGCCTGCAGGACGCAGGGGCGTCGGCTTGATGTCACGACGGAACCGCCCAGGGCCGCGACGCGGCGCCTCTTCGGTCGGCTCTTCCTCCTCCGGGGGAGCCTCGCCGGCCTCCTTGGCCGCCTTGAGAGAGGCCCGGATGAGCGCTTCGGTCAGCACAAGGCGGGCGTCGGCGAGGTCGCGCAACGGAAGGGAGACATCAGCCTCCTCATCGGCGCGGGCGTCGATGCGGCGCAGCTTCAGGATGGCGTCAGGGCCTTCGCCCTCCACGCCCTCGATCCATCCGCGGAATCTCTTGCGGTCGCCCACCATGACGGCGGTTTCGAGCCGCGCCTCGTGACCGATGGCGCGCTGGAAGTCGGATACGCGCACCAGCGGTCGGTCGATGCCGGGCGAAGACATTTCGAGATGGTACGCGGCGGCGGCCACGGGATCCTCGATGTCGAGAACCGGTGAAAGCGCCATGCTCGCCGTTTCGCAGTCGCTGACGGTCATCAGGCCGTCGGGCCGCTCGGCCATGATCTGCACGGTCATGCCGTTGGCGCCGGAAATCTTCACCCGCACAAGCCGGTAGCCCACGTCCCTCAGCACGGGAATCGCGATCGTCGCCACGCGCGCAGCAACGCCATGCTCGCTGACGAGACGAGGCTCGTCGAGCAAGGCGGCGTCCGCGACGGCGGAAGGCGATGGGGTCTGCTCCCCGGACGATCCTTCAGTCAATCCTGGCTCCTGTCCCGGCCGTCCGGGCTCAAGCAATAAAAAAGAGCGGGTCCCGGGAGGGCCCCACTCTCAAAAGCGACCACCTTACGATGATCGTTATATGAGAACGACGTTCTGGGGCTTCTGATAGCAGGTTTTGCGGAAATCGCAAGGGATTTCGCGGATCGGCCAATCGGCGCTCGACACCCAAGGCCTCGCCCCCTAAAGCAGGGTCCGATCCAAATTCCTCCCGCCGAGACCCGGATGCGCTTACAAACCGACACGCGCGGCATGACGCTTCTGCTGGCCATGATGACGGCGCTCGGGCCGCTCTCGACCGATATCTATCTGGCTTCAATGCCGCATATCGGGTCGGCGCTTGGCGCGTCCAACGCCTCGGTCCAGTTGACCATGTCGGTCTATATCGTGGCCTTCGCCTTCGCGCAGGTGCTGCATGGGCCGCTGTCTGACAAATACGGCCGCCGTCCGGTGCTGCTGGGCGGCTTTGTGGTCTATCTCGTCGCGACCGCGGCCTGCGTCTTCTCCACCACCATCGGCATGCTGATCGCGGCGCGCGTGGCGCAGGCGCTGGGCGTGGCGGCCTCGTCCATTCTGGCTCGCGCCATTGTGCGCGACCTCTACGCGGGCGCACGCGCCGGGCGGCAACTCGCGGTTCAGAGCACCATCGCGGGCCTCACGCCCATCTGCGCGCCTGTGCTCGGCGGCGTGCTGGAATCGGCCTTCGGCTGGCAATCGAGCTTCGTCGCCATGGGGCTGATCGGCGGGGCCGTCGCCGTGTGCATGATCCTGCTGCTGCCTGAGACGAACAAGAATATCCAGACGGGGCCGATCTCTCTCAGGTCAATTCTGGAAAGCTTTGGCGTGGTTTTGAAGAATCCCGCCTACCGTTCGTATCTTGGCATTCAGGCCTTCAGCTACAACGGCCTCTTCGCCTTCCTCAGCGGCTCTTCATATGTGCTGCAGGAACTCTATGGCTTCGGCCCCACTCAGTTCGGCCTGATTTTCGCGGCCTGTTCGTCGAGCTTCGTAACGGGCGCCTATCTGGGCGGCCGCCTTGTGTCGCGGCGGGGGCTCGACGGCATGATCCGCCTCGGCGTCACCTGCGTGCTGATCGGGGGACTTGGCCAGCTCGTCGCCGTCCTCGCCTTCCCCAAGGCGACCGTGGCGCTGGTCGCGCCCGAGATGATCTATTTTCTGGGCATCGGCTTCCTCCTGCCCAACACGCAGGCCGCCGCCATGACGCCCTTTCCCGAGCGCGCGGGCGCAGCCTCGTCCCTGATCGGCTTCACCCAAATGATCTCCGCCGCCATCGTGAGCTGGATCATGGCGTTGACGCTCGGCGCCAGCGCCATGCCCCTCGTCGTTGTGATGGCGTTCTCTGGGCTTGGCAGCTTCGCGGTCTTTCATTCGACCACGCGCTACCGCGGATCCGGGCGCCTCTAGGCGATTCCTTCGACCGCCGCGAGCAAGCGCGCGATGTCCTCCTCCCGCGACTGGCGGTGATCAGCGTCTTTGATGAGCGTCAGGGACACGCCATCGCCCGCGAGTTGATGGACGATCCGCAAGGCATGCTCCCAGGGCACATCCGGATCCTTCATTCCCTGCAGGATATGCACGGGACAATGGCTGCGGATGACGCCGCCTAACAGGAGATGCTCGCGACCGTCTTCGATGAGGGCGCGGGTGATGGGATAGGGGTCGGGAGCATAAGCGGTCGGCCGCAGCCAGAAACCCTTGTCCAGAATGTCCTGCCGCGCGGGCTCCGGCAGCTTGTCCCAGATGAGCGCCTGCGTGAAATCGACCGCCGGGGCGATCAGCACCATACCGGCCAGACGATCCGTCTCGCCGAGCCTTTCAAGTTCCCGCGCAACCAGCAGGGCGATCCATCCGCCCATGGAGGAGCCAACGAGGATTTGCGGCCCCTGTGTCTCGCCCCGGATCAGCGCGAGGCTCTCCTGCATCCAGCGCCCGATGGTCCCGTCCTCGAAACGACCTTCCGATTCGCCATGGCCGCTGTAATCGAAACGCAGGCTGGCGCGGCCATGCGCGAGCGCCCAATCCTCGAGCCGCTGGGCCTTGGTCGATAGCATGTCGGACTTGAAGCCCCCCAGCCAGACGACGCCCGGTCGGGGATAGTTGCTATTGCTTGGAAATCTCCTGCGGAATGCGATGCGTGGACGGTTGCGCTCGCCCTCGCTTTCGAAGAAGTTTGGCGGAGGGAGGCTGATTTGCGCCTCTGTATGCGGTTGCTGTTCGGTCATCCGAAGGGCCTGCCGTGCTACGATGGAAGAGGCTTATGCGGCTCAGTTCATTCCCGCAAGCAAGATGCGGGGCGGCCTCGTGACAGGACTGGGCGCAACACTCGTCGGCCGGACCGTATTGCAGATCATCCCCCGGCTCGACGCGGGCGGAGCGGAGCGCACAACCATCGACATCGCCGCCGCCCTTGCGGAAGCCGGCGCACGCCCGCTGGTCGCGACCGAAGGCGGGCGGCTCATCAGCGAGTTGCAGGCGAATGGGGGCGTCTGGGCGCCCTTTCCCGCCAAAACCAAGAACCCTCTGGCCATGGCCTTCAACGTCCTGCGGCTGGCGCGCCTCATCCGCGATGAGAAGGTCGACCTCATCCACGCCCGCTCGCGCGCCCCCGCATGGGTGGCTTTGGGAGCGGCGAGGCTCACGGGCACGCCCTTCGTCACCACATATCATGGCAGCTATGCGGGCCAGTCGGTCCTGAAGGTGCTCTATAATTCAGTGATGGCGCGGGGCGATGCGGTCATCGCCAATTCGCAGTTCACCGCCGACCGCATCCTGCGGATGCAC
>CANGOK010000059.1 GCA_947455285.1 Beijerinckiaceae bacterium
CACGAGCTGCGCGCAAGCTTCTTCAGTCGAGGGGCGCAGATTGACGCCCTCGACCTCAGCGCCAAGAGCGCGGCAAGCGTCGCTCACCGCATCAAGCTCGGCCTTCTTGCCAGCGGAGAGGACGAGCTTCGCGCCCGCTCCCGCCAGCACCTTGGCCGCCAGCGCGCCAAAGGCGCCAGAGGCGCCGGTGACGATGGCGACCTTGCCTTTCACGCTGAAGAGCGCGAGCGGATCCTTGAGGAACTCTTCACTCATGGCTTGTGCCCCGGAGGATAGGGGATCACCACCAGCATCGAACAGACATCGTTCGAACGGTTGACGATCTCGCGCACTTCGTTCGGCGGAATGGTGCAGGAATCGAGCTTCTTCAGCACGGTCTCCTTGCCGTCGATGATCACGGTCATCTCGCCTTCAAGGACGATGTAGACCTTCTCGAAGGGCGTGGAATCGGGGCCTGCGCCGCCGCCCGGCAGGAAGTGGGACAGGCCCACCCACTGATTGGTCGGCCCGCCGGGCTCGAAGCCCTGCAGGCGCACGCCGTAATTGCCGCGATGGTTCACCGCGTCATAGGGCTTGGCGTCCTGAAAACGCTTGACGTGCATCAGAAGCTCTCCCCGCCATCAATACGGAAGCCGCCGCGCTTGTCGATCATGGCGACGAGGCGAATGATGCAGCCATCGCCGCGATCCCAATTCCAGGGGAAGAAGGAGAAGGTGACGCGCTTGCCGGTGACCTTGTCGAGATCGCCACCGACGTTCTCAATGCCAAGAATGCCGTTCGAGAAGAGCTTGCGATGCACGGGCTCCCACTCCGGGAAGTCATCCTTCCAGTCGCGACCGCCGGACCATTCGAAATATTCTTCCTTGAGGTGCGGCAGCAGGGGACCATTGCGCTGCGGGCCGATGGCGGTGGCGAGCGGGTGATCGTTGGCCTGAGTGTCGTGACCGACGACCTTGACCTTCTTCTCCACAAACCAATCGGCCGCGGAGGGCACGAAGCCGGGAGCACGCGCGAAATAGTCTTCGTTGTCTTCGTAGATGTGGTGCCAGCCGGTGTTGACGATCACCACATCGCCGGGGCGCACGGCCTTGCCGGCGGCCTTTTCAAGATCGTCATAGGTGATCGATTCCCACTGCTTCTTGGGGATCGAGACCACGATGCCCGTGCCGAAGAAGTGCGGCAGCGGCACTTCGTTGATGAAGGGCGTGCCGGCGACCACGTGAGCGGGCGCGTCGATATGGGTGGTGTTGTGCATGCTGGTCGTGATGCGCTGGGACAGCACGCCCGACTTCGCCATGTAGTGGATGCGCTCGATCTTCACATCTTCGAAATAGGGCCAATTTGGCGACTGATAACCGAAGCGGTGGGATAGATTGTAGAATTCCAGCCCCATATCGTTGTCGAGGTTGTCCTGGAAATCGATGCCACGGATCTTGATCGTCACTGCTCTGCCTCCCGAAGGTTGTTGACCCATCATGTGGTGCAACTGTATCAATATGCGGTCTCGCTTACAAGAGCCCGGGAGGACCCGGGCAAGCTCGCTGACCAGGGAAGGACGCCATGAAAAAGATCGCGCTGGAAGAACACTTCATTTCGCCCGGGCTGATCGAATATTGGCAGCCGACCATGACGGATGTGCCAAAGCCCATCTATGACAAGATCTACGCTGAGCTCGCCGATTTCGGCGACATGCGCCTCGCGAGCATGGATGAGGCGGGCATCGCCAAGGCGGTCCTCTCGGTCTCCGGCCCCGGCGTGCAGGTGGAGCCCGATGCGGCGCGCGCCACTGCGAAAGCCGCCGAAGCCAATGACTTTCTCGCTGGCGTCACCAGCGCCCGCCCTGATCGCTATCTCGGCTTCGCCCATATCGCGCTGCAGGACCCCAAGGGCGCGGCGCGCGAACTCGAGCGCTGCGTGCGCGAGCTTGGTTTCAAGGGCGCCATGATCAACGGCCATTCCATGGGCGCCTATCTCGATGAGCGCCAGTTCGATCCTTTCTGGGCGAAGGCCGAAGAGCTGCAGGCGCCGATCTATCTGCATCCCGCCGATCCCGCGCAGCAATACGCGACCTACGGCTCCTACAAGGAACTGACCCGCGCGACCTGGGGTTGGGGCGTCGAAACCGGCACCCATGCGCTGCGCATGATCTTCGGCGGCGTGTTCGATCGCTTCCCGAAGGCGCTGCTGCTGCTGGGCCATCTCGGCGAGACCCTGCCCTATCTGCTCTGGCGCTTCGACAGCCGCGCCAAGCTCTATGGCGTGAAGCTGAAGCGCGAGCCCTCCGCCTACGTGAAGGAGAACATCGCAGTCACGATCTCGGGCATGTATTCAGCCGAGCCGCTGAACTGCGCCGTCGCCGCGCTTGGCGGCTCGCGCGTGATGTTCTCCGCCGACTATCCCTTCGAATCGGCGCAGGAAGCAGGCCATTTCATGGATGGCGTAGCGCTAGACGAGGCTTTGCGCGAGGACATCTGCTGGCGCAACGCCTCCCGCATCCTCAACATCCCCATGCAGGGCTGATCACGACAGCTGCGGCGGCGGCACGCCGACCTTTTCCGCCAATTCCAGAAGGCCCGCGAGGGCCTTCTGCGACACGGGAATCCCCTCGCGAGAACGGCGTGCAAAAGTCTTCGCGCCCCTTTCGCCGGGCAGCATGATCGCGACATCAGGCTCAAGCCGCGGCAGGGCGCGCACGACCGAGCCAAGCTCGCCCATATCGCGTTTGAAATCCTCGAGCGGCCGCATGGCGGCGATGTCGATGAGGATCAGCATGGCGTTATGCTCGTGCCATCGCTTGCCGCCAGGGCCGATCATGCTGGCCAGTATCGGATTGGCCGCGAGCACGCCCGTCAAACATTCGAACATGAAGGAAATGCCAGAACCCTTGGGACCGCCGAGCGGCAGGAGGATTGCGGCCTCGGAGGCGTCGGTCGTTGGCTCACCCTCCTTCGTCAGGGCGCAGCCGGGCGGCAGGGGTTCGCCAGTGCGTATCGCCTGTTGCAAGCGTCCGTTGGCGATGATGGCCGTCGCCATGTCGAGCACCAGCGGGCCTTCCTCGGTCGGCACGCCAAAGGCCATGGGGCTCGTGGCGAGGCTCTGAACCTTCGCGCCGTGATAGGCCATGTTCGGCGGCCCGCTGTTGAACATGATGGCGGCGAAGCCCTGTTCGGCTGCGGCATGGACATAGCGCCCGATGGCGCCCGTATGGGTGGTGTGGCGAATGACCGTCATGCCGACGCCGAAGGCCTTGGCGCGCTTGCCCGCTTCCTCAAGCGCAAGCTTCATGGCGACCGGCCCCGCGCAGCGATGGCCCTCAACCACGAAGAGCGCGCCCGCACGATTATCGATTTCAGGACTCGCCGCAGGGTCCATATCGCCATCGGCGATGGTGCGCAGATACATCGACAGTCGCGCCATGCCATGAGACGACACCCCGCGCAGATCAGCCCATACGAGCACTTCAGCGAGCGTCGCCGCATGGCCCTGCGGCATGCCCTTCGCCATGAGCACGGAGATCATGAACTGCTTCAAATGATCTGCGGAAATATGCGCGGTTTCTGGCTTCACGGCAGCGCCCCTTGGTTCTTTGCGCGCAATCTAGCGAAAGCGCGGCCCTCCGCAAGCATAACCATCCGTGCGACCATATGCGCCGCGCCAATCCTTGCCCTCATGGGCTCGCTTGAATTAAGTTCGCGCATCCGGCGCAGTCCGGCGCATCAAGGGGAATCGCATGACGGGCCGTGACGGACAAATGGCGCTTGGCGTCTTTTTCAACCACACAGGCCATCACGTGGCTTCTTGGCGCCATCCCGGCGCCGACGCTGATGCAGGCGTCAATCTCAAACATTACATCCGTCTCGCCCAGACCGCCGAAAAGGCGAAGTTCCACTTCCTCTTCTTCGCTGACTGGCTCGCCGTGCGCGAGGCCTCCGACCTCACCCTCAGCCGCTCCGCGCAATACACCGCGCATTTCGAGCCCCTGACGCTGCTCGGCGGCCTCGCCGCCGTGACCGACAAGATCGGCCTCGTTTGCACGGCGACGACAAGCTACAACGAACCCTTCCACGTCGCCCGCAAGATGGCCTCGCTCGATCACATGAGCGGCGGACGCGCGGCATGGAACGTCGTGACCTCCTCTTTCAAGGCCGAGGCCTATAATTTCGGCCGCGAAGCCCATTACGATCATGAGGACCGTTATGAGCGCGCCCATGAATTCGTGGAGGTGGTGAAGGGCCTGTGGGACAGTTGGGACGACGACGCCTTTCCGCGCGACAAGGAAAGCGGCCTTTATCTCGACCCGAAGAAGCTGCATCGCCTCAATCACGAGGGCAAGCATCTGCGTGTGCGTGGCCCGCTCAACGTGCCGCGCCCACCGCAGGGCCATCCATTGATCGTGCAGGCAGGCGCTTCGGACACAGGCCGTGAGCTTGCGGCCGCGACCGCCGAAATCGTCTTCACCTCGCCTCTTGATATCGCCGCTGGCAAAGCCTTTTACGACGACGTGAAGGGCCGCATGGCGAAATATGGCCGCCATCCCGACGAGATGAAAATCCTGCCCGGCCTCAGCACAACGGTCGCAGCGACGGATGAAGAGGCGGAAGAGAAGTTCGAATATCTCCAATCGTTGATTCACCCCGAAGTCGGGCGCGAAATTCTTTCCATGGTGCTCGAAGGCGCTGATCTCTCAGGCCACGACCTCGACGGTCCCTTGCCGGAGATTTCGCCCATGCCGGAAGGCGGCACGCCGCGCGGCGTGATCGCTCTTGCGCGCAAGGAGAACCTGACCATGCGCCAGCTCTATCTGCGGATTGCGGGCGCACGCGGCAAGCGAAGCACCAAGGGCTCAGCGAAGCGCGTCGCTGACGAGATGGAGGAATGGTTTCGCGCCGGCGCCTGCGATGGCTTCATCATGCAGCCTGCCTATCTGCCCGGCAGCCTCGACGACATCTGCGAGCTGCTCGTGCCGGAGCTGCAGCGGCGCGGCTTGTTCCAGACGGAATACAAGGGCTCGACCCTGCGCGAGCATCTTGGCCTCGCACGGCCCAAGAGCCGCTACGCGAAGGACTAACGATCAGGCGTGGGCCTTGACGAAAGCGGCGATGCCGCGCTTGTCGAGCGCGCCCGCCTCGCGCGGAGACATCGGGCGCGGCCTCGGTGTCGAGCTTGGCGAAACGCACGAGCGGCTCAAGTTCAGCCGCCGCCGCCGCAAAATGCGGGGCCATCTGACGGCATGGTCCGCACCAGCCAGCCCAGAAATCCACCACCACGGGTATGTCGTTACGGCTGATCATTCGGTCGAAGGCGGCGGCGGTGGGAAGGTGGATGGGCGCGCCATTGAACACGGGCTTGTGACAGCGCCAGCAATCGGGCGTCTGCCGCGCCTCAAGACGCGCCGAGGGCGCCCGGTTGAGCCCGCCGCAATGGGGGCAGACGATGACATAGCTCTCCATGCCAGATTCCCCGTTCCAGCGCCCTCCTACATGGCGATGGGGCCGCCCTGCGTGCGCCAGCCGCCAGTGCCGGGCTCGTAGTGGACGACATCAGTGCGGCCATGGGCATGGGCCTGCTGCAAGGCCTTGGCCGAGCGTCCGCCCGCCTGACAGACGAGCACCACGGGCTTGTCGGCGGGGAGCTTCGAGGGATCGAAACTCGACAGCGGATGGTTCTGCGCATGGGGGATATGACCCGCCGCATATTCATGGGGCTCGCGCACATCGATCACATGGCAGGTCTGATCGAGGCATGCCTGCTGGAAGGCGTCATGCTCGATGGCCGGAATGCTCGTTCCCCCGACAAGGCGGGACAGCAGGCTCGCGATGGACATGCGCAATCTCCAGAAAGAACGCCCGAAGGCCTCTCAGCAATATATGAACCCGCCCCATGACCGACAAGCTCCAAGAGGGTGGCGTAACCCCGATCAAGAGCGATAAGCTCTGCGCCGAGATTCATTCAAGGGAGAGCACAATGAGCGAATATGATCGGTGGCAGGGGCGCTATGCCGTTCCCGAATATATCTTCGGCGAAGGGCCAAACGTCTTCCTCAGCAAGCAGCGCCATCTCCTGCCAGCCAAGGGCAAGGCTCTGGCTGTGGCCGATGGCGAGGGGCGCAATGGCGTCTGGCTCGCCGAACAGGGCCTCGACGTGCTCTCCATCGATTTCTCGCAGAACGGTCAGGCCAAGGCGAAGGCGCTCGCCGACAAGCGCGGCGTCAAGCTGGAGCTTGTGCTGGCCGATGTGCATGAATGGCCCTATCCCGAGGCCGCCTTCGATGTGGTGGCTGAAATCTTCACCCAGTTCTCCGACCCACAGCAGCGCGCAAAGAAATGGGCGGGCATGCGCAAGGCCCTTAAGCCCGGCGGCCTGTTGCTGCTCGAAGGCTATACGCCCAAGCAACTCGAATATGGCACCGGCGGCCCCAAGCAGCTCGACCATCTCTACACCCGCGAGATGCTCGAGGCCGAATTCGCCGGCTTCTCGAAGATCGAGATCAAGCAATATGAGACCGAAATGTCGGAAGGCGGCGCCCATGCGGGCATGGCGGCGGTGATCGACCTCATCGGCTGGAAATAGCTGATCGGCCCGGCCTCTACAGCCGGGCCATTGCGGTCATCCCTGTAATGCGACAATCTCCCCCAAAGGCCAGAAAACTGGCCGCGCTGCGCAATGGGGGAAACGCATGCTAAAAAGGTCTCGTCTATTCGTGGCGGCGCTCGGCGCCATGCTTGGTCTGGCGAACGCCGCCATGGCTCAGGAAGCTCCCGCCGCCATGGTCGAAGCGGCGAAGAAGGAAGGGCGCGTCGTCTGGTACACTTCCTATGTCAGCCCGCAGCTGCATGATCAGGTGAAAAAGAATTTCGAGCGCAAATACGGCATTCCCGTCGATCTCCTGAATGTGCGCGCCAGCGAGCTTGAAGAGCGTCTGCGCACCGAGCAAGCCGCCGGGCGCTTCGTCGCCGACGTGATCCAGCACGGGCAAGCCTCCATCACCCGCCTCTACCGCGCCGGTCAGGAGCAGGAATATGGCGATGTGCCCAACACCGCGAATATGATCGAGGGCCAGCCCGCCGAGAAATGGGAGATGGGCAGCCTCATCACCGGCTATTCCATCATGGTCAATTCGAACATGGTGACGCCCGAGGAAGAGCCGAAAAGCTGGCGCGATCTGCTAGATCCCAAATGGAAGGGCAAGATGCTCGTCGATGACATGCGGGCGGTCGGCGGCGGCTTCGCCTTTTTCTCGGCGACCATGGGCCATCCCGAATTCGGCGAGGCCTATCATCGGGCGCTCGTCAAACAGGACCTCGTCTTCACGCGCGACATCGGCCAGAGCGAACGGCGCGTGGCGCGCGGCGAATATCCGATCTGGGTTCCGCAGGTGTCAGTCAACGTGCAGGGACTGAAGGGCCTGCCCGTGCGGGTGATCACGCCCAAGGAAGGCGTCGCCTATGTGCGCCTCGACAATGGCATGTTGAAGAACGCGCCCCACCCCAACGCCGCGCGGCTCTTCATGAACTATTACATCAGCGAGGAAAACCAGCTGATGGTCGCCTCGATGGGCCTTCTCTCCGTCACCAAGGGCGTGCAGGAGAAAGTGCCGCAGGACAAGCGCGTGATGGAAGGCGCCAAACTCATGGGTACGATCCATGTGGAGACGCAGGCCCAGTGGCTGAACCTTGCGAGCGAGATTTATAAATAGGCCCGCACATACGCAGATAAAAATGAAAATCCGGCAAGCGGCTCCCTGCCGGATTTTTATCAGTCTACGTCTGCGCGAGCAAACGACTGCGTCCCGGCATCGGTTTGCGTACGCCCAAAATTTCCTGAATGTCATACATCTGCGCGGTTTGATTGCAGATGACGATCTTGCCGGTCTCCTTCTCCAGCGCGCGGGTGATCGGTTCGGAAATCCATGTGCCGCCGCCAAGATAAATGCCGTCGGCGTCAGGATTATCGCGCAGGGCTTTTTTGCCCAATTCATAGGCCATCATCATATGATCGCCGGCGGGAATTTTCACGAAGTCTGATGGGTGCATTTCATTGGTCACTGCGCCGACGACCTCGACGCCGACCCGCTTATAGAAATCCGCAAGCACCTTGTTCATGGGCGCGGACCATTTATTCACGAGCGCTATTTTCTTCATGCCCATATGCTTGGCTGCGCGAGTGACGGCCAGCGTCGTGGAGGTCGCAGGTTTACCCGTGTATTTCTCTATGTGGGCGATCATCGCGTCATGTTTCTCGATGCCCATCAGCACCGCCAAAGGCGTGCCCGCCTGCAACACAAGATCGACATGCCGCCCCATGAGCTGATCAAGCAATCCATCAAGAGGCGCGAAGACGCGATCCATCTCCGTGCCGGAAAATTCAGTCACGCCCACCGAAATGAAGACCGCGAGCATGTCGGGCGGAGCAAGGCGATACCATTCGCAGGCGCTATTATCGATCACCGCCAGCGGCGAAAGATAACCGATGCGATGTTTGTGAATTGCTTCTTCGAACATGGATGGCTCCGATCAGGGATTGATGATGGCCCGCAGACGCTCAATGGTCTGTGGCGGCGTTGTTTGAATGGCGTGGATCATCTGCGTCATCCGGTCGCCATCGATCGGCGTGACCTCAAAGCCGATGCGTTTGGCGTCGGCCAGAAAGCCCGGATCCTTCAGCGTCGCTTCGTATGCTTCACGCAAAGCGCGCACGCGGTCCGGCGGCGTTCCCGGCGGCAAGACGAAGGGCCGCGCGAGCGCAAATTTGGCGGCGATGAACTGCAGCATTTCACGCGACTGCGCATCTGGCGCGAGTTCAATGGCCGTCGGCGTATCCGGCAGTTCACGCGCGCGTTCAGCGCCGAACTGCATCAGCACGGCGACCTTATCATCGCGAATCCATTCGCTGCGATTGATGAGCAAGGTGGAGAGCGCCGCGCTGACGCCCTGCACCTCCCCGCGCTCCAGCGCGAGAAAGATATCGGTAGGCGATTTATACCCCAGCACGATCTCGTTCTTGACACCCCATATGCGGTTCGCGACCTGCGGCAGCGTGTAATTATCGGCCCCAACCCCTGAAGACCCAAAGATGATCCTCGTGTTCTTCATCTGATCGAGCGTGATGGCGGGCGCGTTGCGCGAGACCATCATCACTTGCGGTTCCTGCACCGGCGTGCCGAGCCAGATGAATTTCTCCAAATCGAACTGCACAGCGCCGCCTTCGCGCGACAACAATTTCAGCGTGGGCTCGAAAATGACATTGGTGTTGGGCATACCGATCACCGTGCCATCGCGCTTCGAACGATTGTAAAGCGTATTGGTCATGATGAGGCCGGTGGCCCCAGGCATGTTTTCGACGATGAACGAGGGATTGCCGGGTATATGCTTGCCCATATGGGCCGCCATGGCGCGGCCGACAAAATCATAACTGACGCCGACAGATCCCCCGATAAGGATGGTGACGGTCTTGCCGCGATAAAATTCCTCGACCGATTCTGCGAGGGCGGCCTGCGACAGGCACGCAAAAATCAGCGCAAGCATGCGGCTGAGCCGTTTGAATGGCATGGACCTCCCCCGTTTTTTGCGTCTCTGCACTCGTTGGCTCAAGAATGCCGCTTTTGTGTCGCCACCGCAATGGCCGGCTGAACCGCCTTGCGCCAAGCCTAATATCGTCGCACCATCCGCGAAACGGGAGGAAAGAATGACAAAGCTTAAAAGCCTGACTTTGGCGCTCGCACTGGCCGCGATAGGCGCGCAAGGCGCACGCGCCGCCGATCAGGCGCTTATCGACGCTGCGAAAAAAGAAGGGAAGGTCGTCTGGTATACGACTCTCCTTTTGCAGCAACTCGGCACGCCACTGGCGGAGGCTTTCGAGAAGAAATACGGCATCAAGGTCGATGCGACGCGCAACGATCCGGGTGAGACGGCCCTGCGCCTGCTCAACGAACATCGCGCGGACAAAATGCAAGCGGATGTCTTCGATGGTTCCTTCGCCCCGACCGCACTCGTTCGCGAAGGCGTGCTGGCGAAGTTCCAGCCTGATTTTGCGAAGTCCTGGCCGAAGGAACTGCTCGACCCCAATGGCTATTGGACCGCTCACCGCCTGACAGTGATAACGCCCGCCTACAACACCAATCTGGTGAAGGCCGAGGATGCGCCCAAGGACTGGAACGATCTGCTTGATCCCAAATGGAAGGGCAAGATGGCATGGGGCATCAACCCCGGCATCACCGCCAGCACGGGCTTTTCAGGCCTCGTGCTGAAGGAATGGGGCGAGGAGAAAGGCATGGCCTATCTGCGGAAACTCGCTGATCAGAACATCACGGGCTTGAAGATTTCAGCCCGCGCGGTGGTCGATCAGGTGATCGCGGGCGAATATCCAATCGCGCTGCAAATCCTCAACGACAATGTCGTCATCAGCCGCAATGTGGGGGCGCCGGTCGCATGGATCCCCATGAACCCGGCCTTCGCCTCCGTCTCGATCATTTCTGTGACCGCCAAGGCGAGCCATCCAAACGCCGGCCGTCTGCTGGCCGAATTCGTGGTCTCCGAAGAGGGACAGAAGATCGCCGCCGATCACGATTATATCCCCGTGCATCCCAACGTCGCTCCGCGCGATCCCTCGCTTCGCCCTGATGGCGTGAAATTTCGCGCGATCAATTTCTCGCCCGAGGAAGTCGACGCCTCCATGCCCAAGTGGAAGCAGGTCTATGACGAACTGTTTCGATAAGGAGCGGTCATGAAAGCCCTGGTTCTCGCCGCAATCATCGCGGCCCTTAGCGGGCAGGTTCTCGCCCAGACGACGGAAGAGCTCTTCTTCAGGGGCAAGACGATCACCATCGCGGTCGGCGCGCCGCCCGGCGGCACGCTCGATCCCTATGCGCGATTGATGCAGAAGTTTTTGGGCGCGCGCATTCCAGGCGCACCCAACATCGTCGTCACCAATGTGCCGGGAGCCAGCAGCAATGTGCTGGCGCGGCAGATCTACGCCACGGCGCCGAAAGACGGCACGATGATCGGCGCTGTTTTCCATGGCGTCGCTGTGGAGCCGCTCATCGGCCAGGGCGATCAGAGAGGCTTTGATCCCGGCAAATTCGCATGGCTCGGCAGCTCGCATCCCGAGATCGCCGCCTGCGCCGTGCGCGCCGACATGAATGTGAAGACGCCTGCGGACTTCCTCACGCAGGAAGTGGTGCTGGGCGCGACATCGCCCGGCAGCCCGCCGTTCGACTTCCCGTCCGTCACCAATCGCATTCTTGGAACGAAATTCAAGATGGTTACAGGCTATGGCGGCGGACAGGCCATGATGCTTGCGCTGGAGCGCCGCGAGGTCGACGGTCTCTGCATCGCTTGGTCGACCATCAAGACTCACCTGCCCGACATTCTCAGCGGCCAGCGCCATGCGCGAGTGGTGGCCCAGAGCGAGATGGAGAGCGCGGCTGAATTTTCGCAAGCAGGCGTTCCCACGCTCGCGTCGCTGGCGAAGACGCAAGAAGATCGCGAAGCGCTCGCCTTCTTCTATGGACCCAACGCCTTCGGCGGACCATTCATCCTGCCGCCGGGCGTGCCGCAAGAACGAGTCGCCTTGCTGCGCAAGGCCTTCAACGAAGTCTTCACGGACAAGGAGGCGGCGGCCGAGGCGCAGAGGCTCAACATCGACTGGGCGCCGTCACCAGGCGAAGAGGTGCAAAGGCGCGTGGAAGCGCTCTATGCCGCCTCACCTGACGTGATCACGCGGGTGAAAGCGGCGCTCACGCCGCCGAAATAATCGCGTCAGGACTTCGCGACCATCGCCTGAAAGAGGTTGGCCGTCGAACCCGGCAACAGTTTCGACTGGATGGCCGTTTGCTGCTGGGAGTTGAGATAAACCAGTTGCGCGGCCTTGATCGTGGCGCCTTGCGTTTGGGTGAGCGCCGACAACTGGCTCACTGTCATGCCGCCGAAGGCTGACGCCGTCAAAGCCGCCAATTGCGCGCGGGTCAGATAGTGAATGTTGGCGGGAGAGATCTTCGACACCTGCTCTTTGCTCAAACCCGCAATCTGCGCGCTCGTCAGGGCGGCGATTTGCGTCGGGCTCAAGGCCGCGATCTGATCCGCTGTCATGCCCTTGATGGCGGCCGACGGAAGGGCGGCGATCTGGTCGGTTTTGAGCAGCCTGAACTGGTCCAAAGACATCGCGGCCAATTGCTGCTGCGAATATGACTTGAGCTGGGCGACGGTCGGCGTCGCGGCTGCGGCGACCGACGCCTTGTAGGCAGCCGAAGCCTGGGCCGAAATGGAGATCTGGACCCCCGCGGTGGACTTGGATGATGCAGATCCACTTGAAGCAGTGCTTGCGCTCGCCGACCCTACGGCAGTGGACGCGCTAGTCTGCTTGGAGCCGGAATTCGACCCGGAGTTCAGATTGGTGGTCAGGTTGCTGATGGTCATGGGGAGCCCCTTTGAGCCCCCACCAGCAATTGTCATGCCTGTCGCCCGGCGACCAAACCGAAAGCCACGCTCAAGAATGAACGGTCAATCAGCCGATCACCTTCCGCAAAAGCGGGTGTTTCTCCACCATGGCCAGTTTGGCAGCGAAACGATCCAGTCCACAAACATGGCCAGCGTTGTTGGCGAAAAGGAACAGGCAGACCGTCGCATAAACGATGTGATAATCGACGATGAAGTTGTTGTGGTTCTCGATATAGGGCCACTCCATATGGGCGGTCCAATACATCAACATCAAGGCGACGCCCGCCAGCGAACTAATTCGCACCGCAAGGCCAACCAGGAGAGAAGCGCCAATCGCCAAATGCCCATAGCTAACCAAGAAAGTCAGAACCGGATCAAAAGCAGGATCGGTCAGGGGCGCATAAAGATCATGAAAAGTCTTCGTGCTGTTCAGAAACTTCGCAGCGCTGAACATGGGATTGAAGACTTGGTGCGAGGCTGCATAGAGGAAGACCCACGCCATCAAAAAGCGGAAGGCGAAAACAAAGCGGCGCGTGGTCGAATCCATGATGTCCTCCTGCTTGACCAGCCCATTCATGCGCCGACGCAACCTTGGAACATTGACCTAAATCAATCAGAAACCAGATCTTTTCCGTGATTATGCTTCAGGAGCATATCGCATGGACCTCGCAGAAACCTATTTAAGCGACGCCTCGCCTTATCATTTAACCGAGGCTATAGCTCCGCAGGCCGCCAGATCCACTGTGGCGAAAGCCCACCCGCCTGTCCCCGATTATCTAAGTCGCCATTACTGGTGGGCCTATATTGACCCGAAGGCGGTGGCGTTCTTTGAGCGGCGCTGGCTCGTAAATCTTATTCTCCTTGGAAATTATGATCGGCTCGCCAGAGCGGCTGTCAACAAAATCGACGTGGGGGCAGGAACCAAGGTTCTCCAGATCGCCTGCGCTTATGGGGCGCTATCCCCGATGCTGGCGCAGAAAACGGATGCAGCCAACGCCCG
>CANGOK010000060.1 GCA_947455285.1 Beijerinckiaceae bacterium
CCTTGAACTGTTCGCGCGTCACGCTGTCGAGCTTGCGCCACTCCTTGAGCGCTTCGTCCAGAAAAGCGAGCTCATAGGTCATCCAGTGAGACCTTGTGCACGGTCTGGCCCTCTCGAGCGTCGGCGATGGCGTTCAGTTCCAGATCTTCAAGCCGTTCAAGCATCGCTTCATAGGCTTTGGCGGGCACGCAGTAGAAGGCGGGTTCATTGCGGTTGAGGATCGCAACGGGGAAGCCCTCACCGGCCGCGACTGTGCCCATCGGGTTCTTCTTCAGCTCGGAAACGCTGGCGCTGGTGGCAGCGAGGATTTGATGAACCATCTTAAGCCTCCTTAAGAGGGCTATTATTAGCACCTTTAACAGGTCTCTTCAAACAGAGGGCTGAAACAGATGGCGCTGATTCCACCCCCTTGACTCTCCACGCCAATCCAGCAAATAAATAAGAACAAATGTAGAACAATTGTGGAGCAACAGACCGATGTCGCAGGGCGGCAGTTCGGAACAGGTAGGCTTTTTGCGCGCGGCCATCGCGCGGATCGAGGCGCAGAATCCCGCAGGCGCGCTGGCCGCGAACACGGCGCAGGGGCGCCTGTGCGAAATCGCGCCCGCAACATCAGCCGATGGGGCGGCCGCCTGCGGTTTCGCCCTGTCGCTGGCCATAGCGGCGGCCGCGCGGCCGGGGCTGATCGTGTGGGTGATGGAGGATTTCGTCTTCCATGAGAACGGCGCGCCCTATGGGCCGGGCCTGCATCACCATGGCCTGCCCATGGAGCGCTTCGTGCTGGTGCGCACCGAAGGGCCGCGCCAGACGCTTTGGGCGCTCGAGGAGGCGCTGAAATCGCGCGCCTGCGCCGCCGCCATCGGGGAGTTGCGCGACGGCGCCCGCCATTTCGACCTTTCCGCCACCCGCCGCCTGATCCTCGCCGCCCGAGCAGGCCGCAGCGAGGGGCTGCTGCTCCATACCCGTCCGGCGCAGGGGCTCTCCACCGCCGCGCAACTGCGCTTCGAAGTCTCTGGCCAGCCGGGACCGACCCTCGTCTCAGCAGGCGGGCGCAGGCCCATTCCCACGCATCCCGCCTGGGGCGTGCGGGTGCTGAAGGCTAGAGCCGCCGATGGCCAATACGGACATCCAGACGCCGAGCGGCGCCGGGACATGATCTGGGGCCGCCCCCTCCAACAACAGAAAGGACCATCCGGTGACGCGCTATCTCTCGGTACGGATCGGCGGCAAAAGCTCGCCTGACGCGGAAATCCTTACCCCTCGCCTCACCCCCGCGCGCCTCGCCGACTGGTGCAGGCGCTTCACCCCGCTCGCAGCGCCCGACGCGCCCGACGGCGCCATGCTCGACATTTCAGGCGCGGCGCATCTCTTTGGCGGCGAAAACGCGCTGGCGGCAGAGATCGAAACGCGTCTGGCGAAGCTCGGCTATGAAGCGCGCGCCGCGCTCGCCGATACGCCGGAGGCCGCATGGGCTTTGGCGCGCTATGGCGGCGTGCGCGCCATTCCCGAAGGCGCCGATGAAAAGGTTTTGCGCCGCCTGCTAGGCGCCCTGCCCGTCGCCGCGCTGCGCCTTGATCCCGAGACCGCCTATGCGCTCTCCCAAACGGGCCTCAAGCGCATCGATGACCTCATCCTGCGCCCGCGTGCGCCCATCGCCGCGCGCTTTGGCGCCCATGTCTTCACAAGGCTCGATGGGCTTCTGGGACGAACGCGCAGCCCCATCACGCCCCGCTTCGAGGCGCCGGTCTATCTGGTGGAGCGACGCTTCGCCGACCCCATCGCAAGGCGCGATGATGTGGAGGGCGCGCTGGCCATGCTGGCGGGCGATCTCACGCGCCTGCTGGAGCGGCATGGGGAGGGCGCGCGACAGTTGGAGGCGACGCTCTTTCGCGCCGATGGCGCCGTGCGCCGCATCGCCGCCGCATCAAGCCGCCCCCTGCGCGACGCATCGGCCATCGCAAGGCTCTTTCACGAACGCATCAAGGCCGCAGGCGAGGCGCGCGACGAAGATCCGCTCGACAGCGGCTATGGCTTCGATCTCCTGCGCCTCGCCGCACTTGAAGTCGAGCGGCTGGGCGAGCGGCAGGAAGCTTTGGGGCGGCAGGATTTCGTTCTACCCATCGAGACCCCACGACGCCGCGCCGCCACCGAAACGGCGCCGGAGATGGCTGAAGACCTCACCGATCTCGTGGACCGGCTCGGCGCAAGGCTTGGGCTACGCAGGGTGATGCGGCTCGTTCCGCAGGATGCGCATCTGCCCGAATTCGCCGTCATCGCCATGCCGGCGGCGCAGATGCGAAGCGGCGGGCGCGAGGCTTCATGGAGCAGCGAGACCGCCCTGCCCCGCCCCATCCGCATGTTCGAACGACCCGAGCCCGTCGAGACCATGGCGGAGGCGCCCGATGGACCGCCGCTGCGTTTTCGCTGGCGACGCGTGCTGCATGAAGTCGCCGCCATAGAAGGGCCTGAGCGCATTTCGAGCGAATGGTGGAAACATGACGCCCATGCGCTCACCCGCGATTATTTCCGCGTGGAGGATCGCAAGGGCCATCGCTTCTGGATGTATCGCGAAGGCCTTTATGGCGTAGAGGCGCCAAGGCCGCGCTGGTTCATGCAGGGCCTGTTCGCATAGCAAAGCCATGTCAGGTTATATCCCCCGCTTCATCGAATTCAGCGCCGCCAGCAATTTCACATTCCTGCGCGGCGCGTCCCATCCAGAAGAGCTTGTCGCACAGGCGATGGCGCTGGGGCTCGATGGCGTTGGGATCGCTGATCGCAATTCGGTGGCGGGCGTAGTGCGGGCGCATATCTATCTGCGCGAGAACCGCGATGCGGCCAAAGGCTTCCGCCTTTATTGCGGCGCGCGGCTCGTTTTTTGCGACGGCACGCCGGACATGCTCGCTTATCCGCAGGATCGCGCGGCATGGGGGCGGCTGACGCGATTGCTCACGCGCGGCAATCTGCGCGCGCAAAAGGGCTCCTGCATCCTGCGCTTTGAAGACCTGCTCGATTTCTGCGAGGGCCTGCGCTTCGCCATCATGCCGCACAATACGCATGAGGCGCCCGAGTCGATTGACAAAGAAACAGCAGCCTCGCGCATTCAAAAGCTGGCACGCGCGGCGCCGGGACGCGTGTGGCTCGCCGCCATCATGGTCTATGGCCTGCATATGCGCGGCGATCTTGCGGCCCGCGTCACACTCGCAAAAGAACTTGGCCTGCCGCTCATCGCCACCAATGACGTCATCATGCACAGCCCGCAACGACGCGCGCTCGCGGATATGTCGGTCTGCATCCGCGAGGGCGTGACCATTGATGAGGCCGGACGGCTTTTGCATGTGAACGCCGAACGCCATCTCAAGACGCCAGCCGAAATGGCGCGCATTTTTGAAGAGGCGCCGCAGGCCCTTTCGCAGACGCTGCGCTTCGCCGATGGGCTCAACTTCAGCCTCGATGATCTACGCCACGATTACCCCGAAGAATTGCGCGAAGGCTTCGCGACACAGCAAGAGGCGCTTGCGGCCTTTTCATGGGAGGGCGCGCGCCAGCGTTATCCGCAAGGCGTGCCGGATCATGTGGAGGCCGCCATCAATCGCGAACTCTCGATCATCGCAGAGCTTGGCTATGAGGCCTATTTCCTGACGGTGCATGACATCGTGCGCTTTGCGCGCACACGCGGAATTCTATGTCAGGGGCGCGGTTCGGCCGCCAATTCCACCATATGTTTTTGTCTTGGCATAACAGAGGTCGACCCGACGAAGCATGCGCTTCTTTTCGAACGATTCATTTCAGCCGAGCGACATGAGCCACCCGATATCGACGTCGATTTCGAGCATGAGCGGCGCGAAGAGGTCATGCAATATATCTATGCGCGCTATGGCCGCGAGCGCGCAGGGCTGACGGCGACCGTCATCAGCTATCGCACGCGCTCGGCGACGCGCGACATCGCCAAGGCCTTCGGCTTTTCGCTGGAAGAGATTGGCGCCCTTACCGGGACCATATCGGGTTGGGGATCGGGCGGCGTCGATCAGAGCGAATTGCGCAAGAAGGGCTTTGACCCAACCGAACATCGCCTTGCGCTCGCGCTGGAACTGTCGCGCGAACTTAAGGGCTTTCCGCGCCATCTGTCGCAACATACGGGCGGCTTCGTCATCACCCGCTCGCGCCTCGATGAAGTCGTCCCCATCGCCAACGCCGCGATGGAGGATCGCACCACCATCGAATGGGACAAGGATGATCTTGATGCGCTGGGCATTCTCAAGATCGACGTGCTGGCGCTCGGCATGTTGTCGGCCCTGCGGCGCAGTTTCGATCTTTATGAGAAGCACTATGGCGCGCGCCTGACGCTCGCCACCATTCCCTCAGAAGATCCCGCCACCTACCGCATGATCCAGCGCGCCGATACGATCGGCGTCTTCCAGATCGAGAGCCGCGCGCAAATGTCCATGCTGCCGCGCCTCAAGCCCAAGGAATTCTATGATCTCGTCATCGAAGTCGCCATCGTGCGTCCTGGCCCCATTCAAGGCGATATGGTGCACCCCTATCTGCGTCGCAGGCAGGGATTGGAGCCCGTAAGCTTTCCATCAAAGGAATTGGAAGAAGTGCTCGGCCGCACCCTTGGCGTGCCTTTGTTTCAAGAACAGGCGATGAAGATCGCCATCGTCGCGGCGGGGTTCACGCCCGGCGAGGCTGATAAACTGCGCCGCGCCATGGCGACCTTCAAACGCGTCGGCACGATCCACACCTTCTTCGCCAAGATGGTCGATGGCATGATGGCGCGGAACTATTCGCGCGAGTTCGCCGAACGCTGCTTCAAGCAGATCGAAGGCTTCGGCACCTATGGTTTTCCCGAAAGCCATGCGGCCTCCTTCGCCCTGCTCGTCTATGCCTCCGCATGGCTGAAATGCCGCTATCCCGACGTCTTCGCCTGCGCCCTGCTCAATTCACAGCCCATGGGCTTTTACGCCCCGGCGCAAATCGTGCGCGACGCGCGCGAACATGGGGTCGCCGTGCGTCCCATCGACATCAATGAAAGCGATTGGGATTGCACGCTCGAGGCTCTGGAAATCGCCCCCATCGAGCGCCTGCACTATCGCCACGCCGATCAGGCCGGCGACATACAAACCCGCTGCGCCATCAGACTCGGCTTTGGCCAGATCAAGGGCGTACGTGAGGATGACATGCGGCGCATCGCGGATCTGCGCGGACGGGGCTATGATTCCGTGCGTGACCTTTGGCTGCGCACCGGCCTGTCGCCCGCCGTGCTGGAGCGCCTCGCTTCGGCGGACGCCTTCCGCTCTCTCGGCCTTGATCGGCGCGATGCGCTCTGGGCGGTGCGCGGCCTCAACCGCGCCGGCGACAAGGACGACCTGCCCCTCTTCGCCGCAGCAGCAGGGGGCGAACATGAACCCGACGCCGCCTTGCCGCCAATGCCGCCGGGCGAACAGGTCGTGGAGGATTATCGCCACCTTTCCTTGTCTCTGAAGGCCCATCCGGTTTCCTTCCTGCGCCAGATTTTGGCCGCGAAGCGCATCGCCCGCTGCGAGGATCTGACGCGGCCCATACGCTACGCCACCGTGGCGGGCCTTGTGCTGGTGCGCCAGCGGCCGGGCTCGGCCAATGGTGTGATCTTCATGACGCTGGAGGATGAGACAGGCGTCGCCAACGCCATCGTCTGGCCGAAGGTCTTCGAACAGAACCGCGCCGTCGTTCTGGGCGCGCGCTTCATCGCGCTCACCGGACGGGTGCAGAATGAGGCGGGCGTCATCCATATCGTGGCGGAGCGGTTCGATGATCTGACGCCCATGCTTGGCCTGCTCTCACAGGAAGGCGCGCGCATCTCAAGCCTCGCCAATGCGGACGAGCTGCGCCACCCGCAGGACCGGCCGAAGCAATTCGACAAGGCGCAGCGGCTTGCGCTCGCGGCGGAGGCCTCCGTCATGCCCAAGGGCCGCAACTTCCACTAGCGCGCGATGCGTCCTATGCTGGAGCCGGGCGAGGAAGACGATGAGCGAAAAACCAGACGACATTCCCTATGACAGGCAGCCCTACACGGCCGGAGAAACCGTCGAGGTTTCTCCCCTCGTGCGCAGGCTCATTGCGCCCAATCGCGGACCCTTCACCTTCACCGGCACCTGCGCCTATATCGTAGGGCGTGGACGCGTGACGGTGATTGACCCCGGCCCCGACGACGAAGCCCATATGGCGGCGCTGCTTGAGGCGACCAAAGGCGAGAAGATCGACCATATCCTCGTCACCCATACTCATCGCGATCATTCGCCCGGCGCGCGGCGCCTGCGCGCATTGACGGGCGCGCCGATCCTCGGCTGCAAGCCCCATGTCACCATTGAAGACGCGCCCTCGGGCCGGCTCGACGCCAGCCATGATCTAGACCACGATCCAGATCAGGCGATGGAGGATGGCGAACGCCTAATCGGCGACGGCTATAATCTAACCGCCGTGCATACGCCCGGCCACGCCTCCAACCATCTGTGCTTCGCTTTTGAAGAAGAGAACGCCCTGTTCTCAGGAGATCATGTGATGGCGTGGTCCACCACCATCGTCGCGCCGCCCGATGGACACATGAGCGATTACATGGCCTCGCTAGACAAGCTGCGCGCGCGCAATGAAGCCATCTATTGGCCCGGCCACGGCGGGCCAGTGCGCGATCCCCAACGTTTCGTGCGGGCGCTTGCTGGCCATCGACGTTATCGCGAAGGCGCCATCGTGACGGCGATCAACAATGGGCTCGACACGATCCCGGCGATCGTCGCGAAAATATACGAGAGCCTCGACCCGCGCCTCACGGGAGCCGCGAGCCTTTCAGTGCTGGCGCACCTTGAAGACCTCGTCGCGCGCGGCGTCGTTGATGCGGGAGGGCCGGCGACCCTCACCGCACGCTACGCAAGACGCTGATCACCGACAGACGAGAACCGGCGCCTTCGACTGCGCCACGACCTCAGCCGCCTGACTGCCCATGACGATGCGGGCCAGACCGCCGCGCGCATGAGTCGACAGAACGATGAGATCGCAGCCACGCGATTGTGCGACGCGCAGGATCGCTTCTGAAGGGCGGCTGTCGGGCTCATGCACCAACTGACAGGGAACGCCCACAGCGTCAGCTCTCTCGCGCACCACGTCGAGAATGCGCATGGCCCGAGCCTCGGACTCGGCTTCATAGTCAGCGACCGGATGCTTGTCGCCAAGCTCGGCGCGGCTCACCATGTCGCCGACGCCCCAGGGTTCAGTCACGGTGACGGCGGTGACCTTGGCGCCCACCGATTTCGCAAGCGCCAACCCATGGGCAAGCGCACGGTAGGACAATTCGGATCCATCGGTTGCGATCAGGATATGCTGGTACATGTCGGACCTCCCGTTTGTGGCAAGGTGACGACTTCGGCCCGTCAACGCATTGATCAGGCTCAATGGTTTAGAGATCAACGCGCATCAAGCTGGGTTTGCAGCTCCTCAGCGAAACGCCGGATGCGCCGGGCGTTTTCCCCAAAATCATGGCGCCCGAAACGCGAGGCGGAGCGGATGTCGATCCGCGTCTGGCCGGCCAGCGGCCGCACCCGGATGGTCACGTCCTGCGGAAAGCCCATCAGCAGGGTCTTGTCCACCGCGTCGATATGGCCGAGCCCCACGCGCCCACCGGGCGCCACCTGATCCACCACCTGCCACTTGCGCGCTGCGACCGCCTTTTGAACCATCTGCCACGCGTCATCAGCGTCAAGATCGAGAATGATCGGCGCGACGCCGGGATAAGCCCGCCTTTGCGCCTCGCGCGCCTGCTGGGGGATCGTCTCATGCACGATCTGCTCCCTCGCCGCGAGCGCGCGCGATGAACGGGCGAATTCGGGGGGATCGTTGAGATCGGTCGAGATGTCGTTCAGCGCAGGCAAGCGCACCGCCTGCGCCACCAACCAAGACGGATAACCGAGCAACAGCGCCGCAAGAAAGACCGCGCCCACTATGGAGCCGACGCCCCGCCGCCCGGTGCGCCAGATCACGACGGAGCCCGCCCCGCCCAGCAACAGACCAAGACAGGCGATCAGCACAGCAGCGCCAAAGACCGCAAGCACCGCAGTCACCTCGATCATGCCGCTGCGCGCGAGGCCAACCGACATCGCGCCCACGGTGAGCGCGAACAGGGCGAGGCGCCGACTCCACAGGGCGGCGGCGGACCAGGGCTCTTCAAGGATCAGACGACGCATGGCGATCCGGGCTTTTGAATAAGGGAAGCCTAACTCTTAATCGGAAATGCGCAATGCAAGGCCGAGACAGGCATAACCTTCGCAGGCGGCAAAGGTTGCCAAAGACCACATTCGGTCTTCATTAACCAAACTTGGCCATATGCCCCACGGCTCAGTCACCGTTTAAGACTGGCTTAACCGCAGCCGATCGACAGTTCTCGCATGACAGGGCGCGATGTCCTGACAGCCTGCGAGCCACCCATGACCATTGATAGCCAGCTTGAGCGGGCGTGCGCGCCCGTGCGTGAAGACGCGCGCGACCTCATCGCCCGCCTGTGTCGGGAACTCGGCGTCGGCGCCGTCGCGCAGGCGCTTGAGGAACAGCAGATCGCCACCCCGGCGGAAGAGCGCAGCGCGCCCGCGCCAAGGGTCGACCTCGCGGCCTGAGCTTACTTGACGATGACCTTGGCGCCGACGGCAACGCGGCCGAAGAGGTCGATCACATCCATGTTCAGCATGCGAATGCAGCCAGATGAGACATCGTGGCCGATGGTCTCGGGCTCATTGGTGCCGTGGATGCGATAGAGGGTGTCGCGGCCGTTCTGGTAGAGATAGAGGGCGCGCGCGCCAAGCGGATTGTCTGGCCCGCCAGAAAGGCCACCAGCCGCAGCGGTCGGCTTGAGATGCGGCCAGCGTTCCAGCATGTCGGCGGGCGGCATCCAGTGCGGCCATTCAGCCTTGCGGCCGATCTTGGCCTCGCCCGTCCAACCAGCGGCTTCAGAGCCCGTCGCGACGCCATAGCGGATCGCCTTGCCGTTGGGCATCACGAAATAAAGAAAGTGGCGTGTGGTGTCGACGATGACCGTGCCGGGGGCCTCGGTGGTCTGATAATCGACCTGATACCGACGATAATCGATCTCGACCTCGAAATTCGGCGTCAACGCCAGATATTTAGAATCCTGCGCGGTGATCTTCGGATCGGGCACGGTCGCGTAGCAGCCGCCAAGGGTAAGGGCGAGAACGCCAACAAGGGAAAGTTTTTTCAAAAGCATCGATAAAAGCCCCGTTCCGACCGAATCACCCGCGCCCCCGCTTTAGCATAACCGCCATCCTGCAGAGTCACCGCTCGCGGCCGCAGCGCACAAGAGATGGTCATGTTGTTTTTATGCAACGCAAGGCCATGTATACTGGCCAAAGACATTGACCGGGAACGCCGCCTTGAAAACGCTGTTCGTCACCCACCCCATCGCGCTCCGCCATGAAATGGGCGAGGGCCATCCCGAACAGCCAGATCGCCTGCGCGTGATCGAGCGCATGCTGGAGGGGGAGGAATTCCAGCCCATCGCCCGCGAGATTGCGCCGCAAGGGAGCCGCGAGGCCATCCTGCGGGTGCATCCAGAGGTCTTCATCGCCGATCTTGAATCAAGCGCGCCCGCCAGCGGCTATGCGCAACTTGATGGCGACACCACCATGAATCCCTATACGCTCGAGGCCGCGCTGCGGGGCGTCGGCGCCTCCTGCCTTGCGGTGGATGAGGTGATGACGGGGCGCAGCGACAACGCCTTCGTTGGAATGCGCCCCCCTGGCCATCATGCCGAACGCTCGACCGCCATGGGCTTCTGCTTCTTCAACAACGCCGCCATAGCCGCCCGCCACGCCCAGTCCGTGCATGGCGCAGAGCGCGTAGCCATCATGGATTTCGACGTTCACCACGGCAATGGCACGCAAGACATCTTCTGGAACGACGCCAGCGTGCTCTACGCCTCCACGCACCAGATGCCGCTTTATCCGGGAACCGGCGCCGCCAACGAAACGGGCCTCTATGGCAATATCGTCAACGCGCCTCTGCGGGCGGGCGATGGCGGCGAGGCCTTTCGCGAGGCGTTGGAAGGCCGCGTCCTGCCTGCGCTCGACGCCTTCAGGCCGGACCTCGTCATCATCTCCGCTGGCTTTGACGCCCATATCCGCGACCCCCTCGGCAATCTCAATCTGATCGAGGAGGATTTCGACTGGGCCACCGCGAAGCTGATGGACATCGCCGACAAACACGCCAAGGGGCGCTTGGTCTCGGTCCTCGAAGGCGGATATGACCTGCAGGGGCTGGCGCGATCGGCCAGCGCCCATATAAAACGACTCATGGGCGCCGTCTAACGGCGCGCCGACGAGGGGGAGACAGCATGACGACAACCACGGCGACGGCGGCCAGCGAAGGTTCAGCGCGTGAATTGCGCACGCTGGTGGTCATTTCCGCCGTGCATCTCGTCAGCCATTACTATTGGCTCGCCTTCGCGCCCATGATGCCAGCCCTGCGCGATCTCCTGAACGTCTCCTATACCGAGCTTGGCTTCGCCATCACCGTCATGAACGGAGTCTCGGCGCTCACGCAGGCGCCCACGGGATTCATCGTCGACCGCTATGGCCCGCGCCTGTTGCTCTTCATCGGCGTGCTCATCGGCTCGGCGGGCTTCATGATGATCGGCGCTGTTCCCACCTATCCCATGCTGATCGCGGGCGCTGTGCTGATCGGCCTTGGCAACGCAGTCTATCACCCCGCCGATTATTCGATCCTCTCCGCCGAGATGCGCCCCGCGCGCATGGGCCGCGCCTATTCCATTCACAGCTTCACGGGCTACATCGGCTTCGCCATCGCCCCTCCGCTGGTGGGGGCGCTTCTTTGGGTCGATGGCGTGCGCTTCGCCCTTGTCGTGACGGGCCTTCTTGGCGTTGTGCTCGCCCTGCCGCTGCTTCCCGACATACCGGCCGAACAACATGGATTGAAGGAGCGTCACGCTTCGCCCAAGCAGCGCACCTCCGCCAAATCGCTCATCACACCCGGCGTCATCATCCTGACCCTCATGTTCACCACGCTGAACATGTCCACCGGCATGGTCCAGACCTTCATGATGGTCGCGCTGGAGCAGCTGTTCGACATGCCGCTGACAGCTGGCAATACGGCGCTGACGGTGTTCCTCAGCCTGCTTGTGGTGGGGATCATCATCGGCGGCTTCATCGCCGATGGCGTGAAACACCAGTCGACCATCGCATCGCTCGGCCTGATCGGCGCGGCGGCGCTCATCTGCGTGATCGGAGCGGTGAATCTGGGCGTGACCGGAACCATCGTCGTCTCGGGCGCCGCGGGCCTATTGGCGGGCGTCATCGTGCCCTCGCGCGATCTTCTGGTGCGTCAGGCCTCGCCGCCCGACGCCGTTGGCCGGGTCTTCGGCATCGTCACCACGGGCTTCAATTTCGGGGGCATGGTTGCGCCCATCGTGGGGGGCATGCTGGTCGACCATCACGCGCCAGCATGGATCTTCTACGCCTCCGCAGCCTTCATGCTGGTGACGGTGGTGATCGCGCTCGTGGTGGATCGTAGCGAGAAGCTGGCTTTGAAGCTTTAGAGCTGGTCGGTCTTATTGACGCCGCTCGCGTCGACGCGTGAGCATAAATCCGCCACACGCTCTCCGCGCACTAATGTGTCCGGCGCGATCTCCGCCAGAGGCGTCAGCACGAAGGCGCGGTCGGCGAGGCGTGGGTGGGGAATGGTGAGGCCGGGCTCCTCCACCACGTAATCGCCATAAGTCAGGATATCGATGTCGAGCGTGCGCGGGCCCCAATGCTCGATACGCGCGCGACCCTGATCGCGTTCGATGGCGAGGCACAAATCAAGCAGTTCGCGCGCAGGCAGGCTCACGCGCAGCAACGCGGCCATGTTGAGAAAATCGGGCTGATCGAGCTTGCCCCATGGCGCTGTGCGATAAACCGAAGAGGTCGCGACCACAGCGACGCCCGGCGTCGAAGCCAGCCGCTCCAACGCGAAGCGAAAGGCTGCGCGCACATCGCCCAGATTGCCGCCAAGCGACAATGCGGAAAAGATCGGCTCGTCAGAGACCACGCGCATACTCATCGCGCGTGAGCCGCAATTCGATGCCCGCCGCGGCGATGCGCTCGGGGATCGGCGGCTTCAACTTGCGCACGCGCACCATGACCTCTTCAGCGGCGGGAAAGCGCGTCATCAATCCACGCGCAAGCTCAACGCCAGCGCTCTCAACGAGCTTGTGGCGGCTGCCGGTGAAAAGCGTCTTCGTCGTCGCGACGATGACCTCGTAGTCGAGCGCATCCGATAGTTGATCGCTGCTCGCGGCGCGGCCCACATCGGTGAAAAGCTCGATGTCGATGGCGTAGGCTTGGCCGAACTCGCCCTCATGGGGATACCAGCCATGATAGGCATGCAGCTCAAGCCCCTGGATCAATACTTTGGCTTTCATGCTCACATCTCCACGCCAGCCGGATCCATCACGGCGGCGAAAACTTTCATGGCGTCTACATGGGCTGCGACATCATGGACGCGGATGATCTGCGCCCCCTGCATCACACCCATCAGATGCGCTGCGACCGAGCCCGCCGCGCGCTCTCTGGGCTCGCTGCGGCCAGTGGCCAGACCAATGGCGCGCTTGCGCGAGGCGCCCAGCAGAATGGGACACCCGAGGCTCTTCAGCCGCGCCAGATCGCGCACACAGGTGAGGCTCTGCGCATGGGTCTTGCCAAAGCCGAAACCGGGATCGACGATCAGCTGTTCCTTGCGCATGCCAGCGGCAAGGCCGATCTCGATGGAGCGCGAGAGGAAAGCGAGCATCTCCTCCATCACATCGATCGTCGGATCATCGTCGAGGCGGTTGTGCATGATGACGGTGGGCGCGCCCGAGCGCGCGGCGACCTTCGCCAGTTCAGGATCGTGCTGGAAACCCCAGACGTCGTTGATGACCGAGGCGCCAGCCGCAAGCGCAGCTTCGGCCACCTGCGCCTTCATCGTGTCGATGGAAATGGGCAGGCTCGTGCGGGCCGCCAGCGCCGCGATCACCGGAACCACACGCGCGATCTCCTCCGCCGCGCTCACGGGCGCATGGCCGGGCCGGGTCGACTCGCCGCCGATGTCGAGAATGTCGGCGCCCTCCTCCACCAGCTGCATGCCATGGGCGATTGCCGCTTGATGGTCGAGAAACAGTCCGCCGTCAGAAAACGAATCCGGCGTCACATTGACGATGCCCATGACAAGGGGACGCGGACCCAGAAAGAGCGGATCGCGCGCAAGGGCCTTCGGCTGCGGAGCCTGCGTCGCAGGCGTGACGTCGCGCGCGGCCTCGGCAGGGTCAGGGTTCGCGGCAGCAGCGTCGAGCGCCTTCTTCGCGCCCCTGACGCCGCGCCCCAGCGCAAAGAGATATTTGTCGAACATCGCAGCCGCTCC
>CANGOK010000061.1 GCA_947455285.1 Beijerinckiaceae bacterium
AGGCCGCCCAACGTCACCCCAACAGAACTCAGTTGCAGGCGAACAATGATGAGCCCCTGCGCCACGCCAACCATCGCGCCAGCTAGCAGGGCTGCGGCGAGACCAAGGCGCGGGTCCTCCTGCCCAAGAGCGGCCATCAGGCAACCCGCCAGGCTGAACACCCCGGCGACCGACAGGTCGAACTCGCGGATCATCATGGTTAGGCCAAGCCCCAGCGCCACTAGCGCGCCGGTGGCGAAGGTCTCGAACATGGAGAAACCGGTGGCCATCGCCAGCACGTTTCCGCGCCCCCGGTCCGCCAGAACCAGCAGAACGAAACAGCCCAGAAAAATTATAAGCGGTCGCGCGAGCGGATGGGTGCGCATGGATTTGGTCATGGCCTAATCTCGCCCGCGCGATTGCAGCATGATGACGCCCAGCACCACCAAGCCGGAAATGAAGTATTGCCATTCCGGCCGAAAGCCCCGCAGCAGCAGCACGACCTGAATGACCGCGATGACGAGCGCGCCGGTGAAGGTGCGCAGGGCTGACCCCTCGCCGCCCTTCATGGGCGTGCCGCCGACAAGCACTGCGGCCACGGCGTCATAATCATAGCCCGCGCCATAAGACATGCTCGCGCTGCCATAGCGCAGGGCCAGCATCACGCCAGCCAGCGCCGCCAGCACGCCCGCCCAGACATAGGCGCCCGTCACCGTGCGCCAGACGCGCTGACCAACCGCCACCGCAGCCCGGTAGCTCGAACCCGCCATGAAAATTTCGCGCCCGAAAACCGTATGGGAAAGAAGCGCCTGGGTGATCGCCGTCACCACCAGCAACAACACGAATTCCACCGGCACGCCAAAAAGGGCGCCGCTAAAAAGGCCCTTCATCGCGCCGGCGGCGGCATAGACCGAGCCGGTCTCCGCCAGCCCTTGGGCGACGCCATAAATGAGAGACAGCGAGGCTATGCTGACGATGATGGGATTGGCGCGGGCGAAGCCGATGACCAGCCCCTGCGCACCACTGAGAAGGCCTCCGAACACGAGGGCGATGACAAGGCCCGGATAAGCGCCAAAGGCGTTGGCGGCGATGATGAAGATTATCGCCGAGGCGCCGACCGTCGCGCCGAGGCTGAAGGACATGATGTTGCCGCTGATGGTGATCAGCGTCATGCCCACCGCCACGCAGCCGATGAATGAGATCGTCGTCAGCAGAGAGACGAAACTTGGAACCGAGATGAAGCCCGGCGTCGTCAGGGCGATGACGGCGAGCGCCACGGCCGCGACAGCGCGGACCTCGGTTCCGATCGGGATCACCCGGTGCTGGCGGGAGACCTCGCTCACTGCGCTCATGCCGCCGCCTCGTCCTTCATTGGATGGGTGATGTCAGTAAGAATGGCGGTCAGGTCGATCTCCTCGCCTTCGCGCCGCTTGACTATGCGGCCGCGATACATGGAGTAGACGAGATCCGCCATGCCCACGACCTCCTCAAGTTCGGACGTGGTCATGATCAGGGTCCAGCCCCGCGCGCAAAGATCGCGCATCAGCCGGTAGATGTCGGCGCGGGCGCCCACATCGACGCCGCGCGTCGGCTCGTTCATCAAGAGGACGCCGGGCGTCTCGCGGGCGAGCGCGCGGCCGAACAGAAGCTTCTGCTGATTGCCTCCGCTCAAGGTCGACGCCCGAGAGCCCAGCCGCGCCTCGCTCAGCCCTACCTTGCGGGCGATCTCAAGGCCAAGCGCCCGCGCCCCCTTCCATGACAGAAGTCCCGCCGTCGCATGGGCGCGCAGGTCCGCCGCGATGAAATTGTCGAGGGCGGTCAGGTCGGGGAACAATCCCTCCACCGCGCGATCGTCAGACACAAAGAGCACATTCGCCGCCGCGCTGGCAGGCGCCGAACCGAGCGTCAGCTTCTCGCCATCGATCAGCACCAGACCCTGCGCGGAAGGTTCAAGCCCGGCGAGCGCCCGGTTGACGGCCCCTGCCCCGGAGCCGATCTGTCCGGCTATGGCCGTAATGCGTCCCTTGGGGGCGAAGAGGCTGAGGTGATGCACGGCGCCGGGAACGGCTAGCCCTTCGATGGCGACGCCCCCTCGATGGGCAGTCCCTGCTTCATGGGCCGGATACATCTCCCCGAAGGAACGACCCAGCATATCCTCGATGAGGCTCTCGCGCGTCTGCCCAATGGCCGGGCCGGTCGAAACATGGGCGCCATTGCGCAAGACCGTCACCGTGTCGCAGATATCGAATACTTCTCCGAGCCGGTGGCTGATGTAGATGATGGCGTGACCCTGAGCGCGCAGGCTCTTCAGGATGCGCATCAACCGCTCAATCTCGACGTCCGAGAGCGTGGCGGTCGGCTCGTCGAGGATAAGCACACGGGCGTCACGCGCGAGCAGGCGAGCGATTTCGACGATCTGCCGCTGGCCGATCGGCAGGTCCAGCACTGGCTGGTCGAGATCGAGATCCTGCGCGCCGAGCGCGTCCAGCGCCGCTCGAGCGCGGGCGCGCAGCTTGCCCATACGGTAGATCAGCGGCGTTTCTTCACCTCCGAGCCAGATATTGTCGACAATCGAAAGACGGGGGGCGAGGCTGAGTTCCTGCGCCACAAGGCCGAGCCCCAGCGATTGGGCATGCCGAGGGTTGCGGATGGTCTGCGGCTCACCGGCGATGCGGATGACGCCGCTATCGGGCCGCACAAGCCCCATCAGCACCTTCATCAGCGTCGACTTGCCCGCGCCGTTCTCGCCGCAAAGACCGCGTATCTCGCCGGCGGCGACCGCCAGCGAGACGTCGCGCAGAGCAGCGATCGGCCCGAAGGCCTTGCTCACGCCCTCCAGCGAGACAAGGGTCTGCGTCATGATCCTGCGCCCGCTCAGTAGGTGCAGGCGGCCTCCCATTGAGCGACGTTGGCCTTGTCGATCAGCTCGACCGGCAGCAGCGTCTCCTTGGGCAAGGTCTTGCCGGAGAAGAGATCATTGGCTGCGTCTGCGAGCTTCTCACCCACATAGGTCGGGATCTGCGAGACCGAACTGACCATCTTGCCAGCCTTGAGGGCGTCGATGCCCTCCTTCTGGCAATTGCCGCCGAAGACCAGCAATTGCTTCGGCCCTGCGCCGACCGGGACACCAGCGGCCTCGGCGGCCTTGATCGTCGCCAGCGCCAGATTGTCCGCCATGCCATAGACCCCATCGAGACCGCCCTGCGCGGCGAAGCGGGCGAACAATTGGCCAGCGATGCGCTCGCCCGTCGCAGTGTCCCATTTGGCGTCCTCGACCGCCACAATCTCAATCTTGGGGTTGGCCGCTATCGTCTCCTTTATGCCAGCAAGACGACGCGGGCCTAGCCCCTCGGTAAGAGCCCCGGTGATGAGCGCAACCTTGCCGCCCTCGCGGCCAGACTCCTTGAAGGACTTGACGATCTGCCGACCAACGATGCGGCCCATCTCGTTCTGATCCTGCCCCACGAAGGTCTGGTAGAGCGCTTCCGTGCCCTCCTTGGGGGTGTTGTTGGAGATGATGACGGGAATGCCCGCTTCCTTGGCGCGCGCCAGCGCGGGCACGATGGCCTGTTCGGAAACCGGCTGCACGATGATGAGGTCAAACTTACGCGCAACGCCATCGTCGAACTGGCGCGCCTGCAAGGCGGCGTCGACGCCAGCGGCCTGAACCGTAACCTCCATGCCAAGAGATTCGGCTTTCGCTTTGAAGGATTTGATGATTCCGGCAACATAGGGATGCACGGCGAAGGACTGGACCATCAGCACCTTTTTGCCCTTGGCGTCCGCAAACGCCGCACCCGAGGCGCAGGCCATGGCCAGACCCGCGACGCCAGCCATAAGAATCCTGGAAACTTGCTTGCCCATGATCGTCCCTCCCGATTATTTTTTCGAGGACAATATGACACGCAAAAAAGGGGTGGGGTCAATCTCCCCACGCCACAATCAAAAACTCAATTGCCGCCAAGCAGAGCCGTAGCTTCCTTGATGCGCTCTGGCGTCGCGCGGTAGAGGCTCCCCACGAGTTGGTCGACCTCGGCGCCCGTCATCGGGCCGCTGATTTCGAGGCGCATCTTTTCCACATCCGCCATGAATTCGGAATCTTTCAGCACCCGGTCGAAAGCATCGCGGTGCGTGTCGACCATCGCCTTCGGCACGCCTGGCGGCCCCATGATGACGCGGCCCATTTGGCTCTGGGCGAAGATCAGACGCAGGATCTCACGCTGGCTATCATCGCGGGCGAGCTCCAGAACCGTCGGGACGTCAGGCAGCTCGGGATGGCGGCTCAGGGACATCTGGAGGAGGATGTTGATCTTCTTGTCCCGCATCCAGTCCGGCCGCATGGTGGTGATGGAAGAATAGTTCCATCCCGCGATCCCCTGCACCTCGCCACGATCAAGCGCCAGCACCGTATCGCCGCTGCCGTTATAGCCTGCGACAAGCTTCAGCTTCGCGCCAAACATACGATTGAGGATATTGGCGAAGACCACGCTGTTGTCAGAAGCGCCAGCGCCGCCAACCACCAGCTCCTTGGTGAACAGCTCGTCCGTCTTGCTGATGGGCGAGTCAGAACGGCTGACGGTCACGGATACGTCGTTGTTGAGGCTGCCTACCCAGGTGAATTCGCGGGCGTCATAACGCGCGCCCTGTGAGCCGAGCAGCGAGGCGGTCGCCATGGAGCCCGGTCCAAGCGCGATGACCGAGCCATTGCGCGCCGCCTGCGAGGCGACGAAATTCGCCATGACGACGCCCGCCGCGCCCGGCATGTTGCGTACGACGAGGTTGGGCTGGCCCGGCAGGAAGCGGCCGACATGCCGCGCATAGAGCCGCGCATAGGCGTCATAGCCGCCGCCGGGCGCATGGCTGGCGAGCATGGAGATCGTCTTGGTGGGGTCCTCGGGCGCCTGCGCAAACGCACCGCTGGTCAAGGCCCCAAAAAGGCCGAGCGCCAGCCCCAAGGAGCGGGTCCGTCCTACTTTATCAGCCACATGAAACTCCCAACAAAACAGATTCAAAGATGGCCGTAAGGCCCAGCAATGACTCAATCTTTTTCGACGCGCCGAACCGGAGTCTCAGGAGCGACATCGGGGCGGCGGCGCTGGAACGAGTTCTCGCCATTGCGTTCCCACTCGCCACGAGCGGCGGCCTGAGCGAAGCGCTCCCAGCGGTCGCCCCAATCGCCGAGATGCACCCCATGCCATGGCGCCTGCGGGCTGAGGCTGGGAAGGCCAATGCGCTCCCAGATCTCGCGCGCCTCGTCCATATACTGGCGAGCAGGCAGGGCGAGCGGCGGCATGACGCTTTTGGCGGTGGCGTCGATCAGCAGGGTGGAATTCGCCGCGCCGCTCTCCGACTTCGGCCCATGGCTGCGCGAGCGGTAGGGCACGACCAGCAGGTCTTCGATCGGATTCGAGCGATAGGCCATGGACCAGAAGACGGCGTCCGCATTGCGCGGATCGACGTCATTGGTCACGGCGATGACGATCTTGCCGCACTGCGCCTGCAAGGTGGAGGCTCCCTGGAGGCCGCGCCAGACTTCCGACTGGATGGCCTTGGGAGCGAATTGCAGGAAGATGACCGGGCGCAGGTTCGACAGGGGCTCGTGCATGACGACGCCGGTGAGGCCCTTGACGTTCAGGACCTTCTTCAGGTGCTCAAGATAGAGCGGCTCATAGGCCACCTTCTTCATCACGCTGGATTCGCTGGGCGTGACCTGACTGACGATGGAGACGAGGATCGGGTCGCGCTTATGGGTGATCGCCGTCACCCGCATGGACATGTTGAATTCTTCAAGCGCGATATAGCCATGGCTTTCGCCGAAGGGGCCCTCGGGCTCAACGCAATCGGTGTCGATGAGGCCCTCGACCACGATTTCCGCGTCGGCAGGCACTTCGAGATCGACCGTCAGGGCCTTGCAGGTGCGGATGGGCGCGCCCGACAGGCCGCCCGCCACGGCCATTTCGTCTAGGTCGGTCGCGAGCTTCTGGGGGCCGGTATACTGAACGATGGGCGCAGCGCCGACGACGATGGCGATGGGCATTGGCTGGCCCAACTCCTTGTATTTCAGCCAATGCTGGTAGCCGCCCGCGCCCGTAAGGCGCGTAGCCATGCGCACGCACAGACGATCCGTCGCCTTCAGGCCCGCGCGATAGGTGCCCATGTTCTGGACATGGGTCTCCGGGTCCTTGGTCGTGCAGAGGGTCGCGGTGAAATAGGGCGCGGAGTCGAAGCCGGGCGTCGAAACCGGGATGGGAAGGGTGGCGAGGCCCCCGCCCGGCTTGCGCAGGTCGTCGCCGGTGATGACCACTTCCTGACAGGGCGGGTTCTCGATGCGCACGGGGTCGATGGGGGCGGCGATGCCGCGGGTCCATACGTCCCCGATTTCGTCAACGCTGACGCCCATGCCAGTCGCGTAGATCTCGGGCGATGCGGCAAGCGCGCCGACCACGACGGGCGAGGAGAACTTGCGGCCATCCGAACCGAAGACATTGGTGAACATGAAGGCGCGGCGCGCGCTCTCCGGCAGGCCGCCGGTGAACTGCCAGCGCACCAGCGGGTGCAGCTGCGTGTCCTTGTTCACGGGCTCGTCGATGCGGGTCAGCAGGCCCTTGGCCTCCAGACGGGCGAGATGTTCGCGCAGATCGAGCGGCGCATGGGTGCGGGCGTTACCGGTCATGTTTCTTCTCTGATTAGGGAAATTTCAGCCAAGGCCCAAAGCGGCGCGATACAGCGCCGGGCAGCGTCTCAGCCCCGCTCGGGGCCAGTCGCCGCCGGGCGGGACGGATCGGCGCTCCAGGCGGACCAGGAGCCGACATAGAGGGCGGCTTCGTGGCCTGCCGCGTGCAGGGCCGCGATGGCGTGGGCCGCCGCATTGCCGCTGCCGCAATAGACGCCGACCTGCCGGGAGCCATCGAGGCCAAGAGCCTCGAAGGATGAGCAGAGTTCAGCATGCGGGCGGAAGGCGCCGTCGGCGGTCAGGTTGCCGCCGGAGGGGGCGCAAAGCGCGCCGGGAATGTGGCCGGTTCCGGCCTTGCCGGGCTCGCCGAGATAGGCGGCCTTGCCACGGGCGTCGAGCAGTATGTGATCGCGGGCCATGGCGGCCGCATCGTCAGCGGTGAGCGTCGGCATATGGCCAGCGCCCAAGACGACGACCCCTGCCCTGTCGGCAGCCTCCAAATGGTCCGTGGAGATGGGACGCCCAGCGGCCTTCCACGCGGGGAACCCGCCATCGAGGATCCGCACATTATCGAAGCCCGCCCAGCGCAAGGTCCACCACGCGCGCGAGGCCTGTGCGCCGCCCGCATTGTCATAGACCACGACGAGGCAATGGGGATTAATGCCCCAGCGGCGAGCGTTGGCCTGCAGGTCCATGATGTCCGGCAAGGGGCGCTTGCCAGAGGTCTTGGTGGATTTGGCAGAGAAATCCGTCGCCAAATGAACGGTGAGGGCGCCGGGAATGCGCGGCCGATCGGCCGGCGCGGCGCCCTGCTCATCCAGAACGTCCAGCAGCACGACAGGAGCGCCAGCCTCCAGCAATTCAGCCAGGCCGTCGCTGGAGATGAGGGTCTTCGCCCGCGCTTCGCTCATGTCGCAGCCTTCCTCAGACGGTCATGGTGGCGCGGTAGAGCACGCGACGTCCGCCGCCGGCGTAGTCCTTGATGCCCTTGTGCTGCACGACGCGATTGTCCCAGACCGCCAGAGCGCCCTTGGTCCAGCTGTAGCGCACGGTCGCCTCGGGCGACTTGATCATGTCGAACAGGATGCCGAGGATGTTCTGACTGACGATGCGGCTGACGCCCTTGATGTAGCCAGCGTAGGACTCGTTCACCGCGACCCACTTGCGGCCCGTGGCGGGATGCACGCGAACCAGCGGCATTTCAAAGGGAGGCATCCGGATGCGAGCCTTGGTGGCCTCCTCGGCGTTGAGGTAGCGGTCGGTGATATGGCCCGTGGCGTCGGCCGACTGCACGACCGTGAGGGATTCCAGATAGGCCGCAAACAGCGGGTCGAGCTGCTCATAGACCCAGGCCGCGCTGCTGAAGATCGTATCGCCGCCGAACTCGGGAAGCTGCTGGGCGAAGAGGGCCGTGAATGCCGGGGCGTCGGGGCGGAAGCCTCCGTCCGCGTGCCAGATATGATTGCGCAGATGCTTATCCTTGGTGGAATCGATCATCGTGGCGTTGGCGTTTTCCGGCGCGCGCGGCGTATGGGGGCCGGCGTAGTTGAAAAACTCGCCCAGAAAGCCGGCGAAATCAGTGAAATTCTCCGCCGTCACGGTCCCCGGCTCGAAGATCACGAGACCGCGATTGTGCAGCAGATCGCGCAAGGCGTTGCGCACGTCGTCGCCCAGGGCCTTGCCATCGAAGCGCAGGCCGGAAACCATTGAGCCAACGGCAGGCTGCAGCTGCGTAACCCGCACGCCAGCAGGCATGGCGGACTCTGAAACGAGACGAACGGAAGCGTTTCCTGATGACATTTTGCGGCGCCTTTCTTCTGAAGCTTCGAGAACTAAGATGTAGGTTTGCTTGATTGGCGCCAGCCCGTCAAGCAGACGGATAAAAGTTGATCAGGGAAGACTGGATCAGGGTGTTCCAACGGCCTGTTTGCGCACCGATTGGGTTCGTTCGACCACTGAAGCTGGCGTGCGGTAAAGGCGCTCCACACGTTCAGCCAGCTCTTCGCCTGAGGCGGGGCTGATATCAAGCTTCTGCTTCTGCGCCTCGGCAAGGAAGGCCGGATCCTTGAGGGCGGCAGCGAAGGCTGAGCGCAGGATCGCCTCCTTGTCCTTCGGGATGCCGGGCGGCGCGAAGACGGGGCGACCGAGCGAGAGGGTCGCGTCGAGGAACTCAAAGGTCTCGCGCGCCTCAGCAGTTGTGGCGAAATCATAGATCGACGGCGCATCGAATTCGGGATGCTTGCCCTTGCCGAGATGGGCGATGATGCGCCAATTGCCAGACTTGTAGTCGTCCCACTCCTGCGTCTGCAGCGCGGCCCAACTCCAGCCGATCAGCCCCACGGTCTCGCCACGCTTCACGGAAAGGCGCTCCTCGGCCTTGCCGGTATAGCCCGACACGATCTTGAATTTGGTGCCGATGGTCGCGTTGAGGACAGCTGGCCAGATGTAATCGTCCGAGGCCGGGCCGTCGGCGGCCACTGCGAATTCCTTCGCCTGCGCATCCCTGATGCTGTCGATGCCGCGATCCTTCCAGGTGACCGCGATGAAGGCCTCGTCATTGAGGCTGGCGAGCCACGAGAATTTCGTGGGATCGAAACGCGCTTCCTTGGTGCCCAGCAGCGGCTCCACGAGCACGGAGCGCTGGGTGATGCCAATGGTAAGACCATCGCGCGGGGCGGCGTTATAGAGCCAGTTGGTGGCGCGCATGCCGGCGGCGCCCGTCATATTCTGCACGATGATATTGGGATTGCCGGGAATATGGCGCTCCAGATGCCGCGCGAGCGTGCGAGCATATTGATCGTAGCCGCCGCCAGCAGCCAAGGCCACGATGAAGTTGATGCTCTTGCCCTTGAAGGCGCCATCCCCGCTCTCGGACGCCGCCTCTTCAGCGACGCTGCGCCCCTGAAGCGCCACGATGCAACCTACGACCGCCAGGGCCTTAACGCATGTAGATATGAAAAACCTCGAACCAGCCGTCACCGACCCAACCCCTCGTCCCAGCTCCGCGACAACCATCTGCCGTAGAACCTTTAATCTAAGCGCCATCACACTCTTGAGATCGCAGCGCAAGCTACTTCTTCAAACTTTCTGCGCCCGGCCAGCTTAATTCCGACCATTTTAATTGGAATAAAACCTGAGCATCTGGGTGTCAACGTGAAATCGCTCTAGGCCACCAACATGGGTTTATTCCCATGCAGACATAATGGGTCTAAAAAATCCTCAACTAGGCAGGCGAGCTTGACCGCCGCACCCCGAGGAAACGCCATGACCTTGATCCTTTCCAACGATGACGTCGAACGCCTGCTGACTATGCCCGACTGCATCGAGGCGCTTGAGCAGGCCTATCTCGACATGGCCGATGGGCGCGGCATTTCTCGCCAGCGTTCGGACTGCATCACGCCCACAACCTATAGCGAAGACGCCATTTACGGCCTGAAATCCATGGACGGCGTCGTCCCCTCGCTGCGGGTCGGCGCCATACGCATCAATTCGGATATCGTGACCAACCCGCTCGTCGGCAATTCGCGGCGGCGCGTGAAGATACCCGCCGCGCCGAACAATCGGTATGTCGGCCTCGTCCTGCTTTTCTCGACGCACAACGGCGAACCACTCGCGATATTCCCCGACGGCGTTCTGCAACGCATACGCGTCGGCGCCACCAATGGCCTGGGCGTCAAATATATGGCGAGAGAGAACGCGCGCAGCATCGGCATTCTGGGCAGCGGTTGGCAGGCGGAAACACAACTGACCGCCGCCTGCGCAGTGCGCCAGATCGAAACCATCAAATGTTTCTCGCCCAGTGTCGAAAATCGCGAGGCGTTTTGCGCACGTATGACAGAGTTGCTTCAAATACCCGTCTCGCCGGTTTCTTTCGCCGAAGACGCGATCGCGGGCGTCGACATCGTCATGTGCAGCACGAATTCGCTTGATCCCATCTTCTTTCACGGATGGGTTGAGCCGGGAATGCATCTATCCTCTATCAAGAAGCCCGAGATCGAGCCTGACGCTATCCGCGCCGCCCATAGAGTCGCCGTCCATACCCATGACACGTCGCCGATACTGGTCGTCGCCAAGGGCGCGAACTTTCAAGAAGACAGCAAGGATGCGGGCTGGAACGCCGCCAACAATATCGATTTCAAGAAATATCCAGACTTGCCCACACTCATCGCGGGTAAGGCGATCGGCCGCGAGAACGATGCTGAGGTGACATGTTTCATGAACAACCTGGGTCTCGGCTATCAATTCGCTGCGGCGGGCTCCGTCATCTACAAGCGCGCAAAAGAACAGAATGTCGGCATCGGGTTGCCAACCGACTGGTTCACGGAAACCGTTCACCCCTGAGCGAAAATGAAAGAACTGGGAGGCCAGCATGACCCGTGAAATCACAATAGCGATGGATCGCTATGATCGTCACTTCCCGTTCTTCGACGGGACGGTGAAAGCGCCAGAGGGGTTCAGCTACAGAGCCTTGCAAGTCGGCCAATCCGACATCCTGCGCGATGGCACGGCGCGCCATGAGCAGATGATCCATAATCAGGCGTTCGACGTCGCGGAATTTTCGATGTCGACCTTTCTAATGGCGATTGACCGCGGCGTACCCTTGATAGGCGTGCCGATCTTTCCGCGCCGCCTCTTTTCACAAAGCTGCATGTTCGTGCGGGCCGACAGCGATATTGAAAAGCCGTCCGATTTGATCGGCCGCAAGGTTGGACTTTCATCCTTCCAAACGACCCTGTCACTGCTCGCCAAGGGCGATCTGAAGTTTGAATATGGCGTCGCGTGGGAGGATATAAAATGGCTCCTCACCAGCGCGGAGAAAGTGAAATTCACTCCGAAACCTGGCGTCTCAATCGAGTATGCGCCAAAAGGAACCGATCTTGGACATCTGCTCGAAAACCGAGAAATTGATGCGATTTTCATGCCCCATCCCCCTCATTCCGTGATGAAGGGCAAGGTCAAGACGCGCAGGCTGTTCCGTGACACGCAGGCGGAAGAAAAACGTTATTTCGACAAACTCGGCTACTGGCCAATCATGCATATCGTAGCTATGGCGCCCAGGCTTGCCGAACAGTATCCGCGTTTACCCAGGGCACTCATGGATATGTTCGCGCAGGCGCATGAGATCTGTGACGATTATTATGCCGACCCTAACTGGGCGCGCCTGCCGGGCATTCGACACCTCTACGAGGAGTCGCGCGAAAAATTCGGCTCACCATGGAAAAACGGCTTTGCAGCCAACCGCGCAAACCTAGAGCGTTTCATTGAATACTCACAAGATCAGGGGTTGATCAGCGAGCGATACGCACCGGAACGGTTGGTCTTGGGCTCGACTGTAGACACATGAAAAAAGCCGAAACGGCTGCGCTCACGTCATTGCTCAACGGGAACACAGAGCCCTCAGCGGAAGTTGCACGACTTTAAGCTAAAGGCGCCCACATGCAGCCTCATATCGTCAAAGACACCGAACTCGCCGCCATCAGTCTGCTTGAGCCGGCGGAAGTCTGTGGGAGGATGGGATCGGGACTTGAAGGCCTATCCCGCGCGCAGGCTAACGCACGCCTCAAAACCTTCGGTCCAAACGTCGTCAGCAAGGAAGACAAGCCGACGATCCTTAGCGAGCTTTGGGGACGGCTCAGCAATCCGCTGAACGCATTGCTGCTGATCCTTGCAGGTGTTTCCTGGTTTCTGGGCGACATTCGCGCGGCGATCGTCATCCTCACCATGGTCATTCTGGCCGTGGCCACGGCTTTCATACAGGAACATCGTTCCAACGAAGCGGCGGCCAGATTACGCGCCATGGTCCACACGCATGCGAGCGTCAGGCGCACACCATCGCCCGAAAACGAGCTCTTCGCGGAAGTCCGGCTCGATAGTCTGACGCCCGGCGATGTCGTGCGCCTGTCCGCAGGCGACATGATCCCTGCAGACCTTCGGCTTCTCGAGACAAAAGACCTTTTCGTAAATCAGTCGACCCTCACAGGGGAGGCGATGCCCGTTGAAAAATATGCGCAAGCTGGCGCACAGCCCTGCGACGATCCCTTCGACATGCAAAATATCTGCTTCATGGGCGCTCATGTCGTATCAGGCTATGGAACAGGCGTGATCCTGCGTACGGGCGGCTCGACCTTTTTTGGACAATTGGCGCGCGAACTCGCAAGCAAGGAAGCGCCCACCGCCTTCGATCGCGGAATTGATCATTTCGCGTGGCTGATGATCCGGTTCATCTTCGTTATGGCTCCAGCAGTATTCTTGATCAACGGCTTGACCAAAGGCGATTGGCTGGAGGCGCTTTTATTCGCGGTGGCGGTCTCCGTCGGCCTGACGCCAGAAATGTTGCCCATGATCGTCACCGTGAACCTCGCGAAAGGCGCCGTCGCGATGGGACGCGAAAAAGTCATCGTGAAACGACTAAGCGCCATCCAAAATATAGGCGCCATGGATGTTCTTTGCACAGACAAGACAGGGACGCTGACGCAAGACCGCATCATCCTAAAACGACATCTCGACATCAGGGGAGATGAATCGGACGAGGTTCTTCGCTACGCTTTCCTCAATAGCCATTTCCAATCGGGACTGCGCAATCTACTCGATAACGCGGTGCTTGCTCATAT